>NZ_PIGG01000060.1 GCF_002924445.1 Minwuia thermotolerans | reverse complement strand
CAAGCCGCCCAGGTCGACGCGGTTCAGGAAAGGCCAGTCCGGCAATCCGCGTGGCCGGCCGAAGAAGCCGAAGCCGAAACCCATCCAGCTTTCGGACGCGCCGGCGGATGCCTTCCTGCAGGAGGAGGCCTATCGCCTGCTGAAGTTCCGGGAGAATGGCAAGGAGGTGGAACTCCCGGCATTACAGGCTGTCGTCCGCGCCATGATCATGTCCGCACTCAAGGGCAACCGTCTCACCCAGCGCTACGCCATCGAGTATCTGGAGCGGAAGGAGGAGCGTCACTTCCGCGCCCGTCTCGAGCGGTTTGCCCGACTGGAGAAGCTGAAGGTGCAGGGGGAAGCGCAGATCGCCGAACATCGCCGGCAGGGTATGCCGCCACCCGACCTCCTGCCGCACCCCGACGACATCGTGCTCAACCACCAGACAACGGAGGTCTGGATCAACGGGCCGGAGTTTCCCGAAGAGGTCGCGGTCTTTGAGCACGTGGCGGAATTGCGGAACCTGGCTTTGATGCAGTCAGCCCTTTGGGACAAGACGAGCGAGGCTAGGAAGAACCCGCCGAAAGGCGAGGGAATCTGCGCAGCGCTCTTTTTCGCGACCCTCACAGACACAGTTCTCCCGCGCCGGTTCCGCTGGCGTGACGGGGAGGCTGTTGGGCTGATGATGGACTATGCCGGCATGACACGACGCGACCTGGAACGACGCTATGCCATCGAAAACGACCGTCTGATGCGAGCGAAGCCAGAGGTGTCCCTGGTCTCGCTAGCGATGCAGACGGAGATCGACCGTTTGAGCGCAGAGTTCTTCGATCGTCTCCGGCGGGCGGGAGCAGAAGGCGGAGGCTAGCGGCGGCGCCGGCCCGCTGATGCATTTTTAGTCCGGCGTTGACACCCGGTGGGCCGCCACACCAGACTGTTCGCGCCGGCCCGGCTCACGCCGGTCGGGCTACGTCCTCCCTTCGTCAGCCGGGCCGGGGCGTCTCATCCTGATTGACGCTCCCATCTCATCTTGATTGTCGCGCCGCACAAGGCGGGTCGCCGTGAGTATGTTCAGGTCCTGCGCCTTTTGGAGACCTTCGGCATCGATGACCTCCACGCCGCCGTGAAGAAGGCCCTGGAATTGGGGGCGGTCGGCTTCGACGCGGTCAAGCATCTCGTGCTCTGCCATGTCGAGAAGCGACCGCCCAGGCTTGACCTCGACGTCTACCCCTACCTGCCGCGCGCGAATGTCGAGACGACCTCGGCCGCCAGCTATATGGCCCTGACGTCGGAGGCGGCGGAATGAGTGACGCCCCGAAGATCCTGCTCGCGGATCATCTGAAGACGCTGAAGCTGCCGACCTTCCTGCGGGAATATGACAAGCTCGCCCGACAGTGCGCCGCCGAAGGCCAGGACCATGTCCGGTTCCTGGCCCGTCTGGTCGAGTTGGAACTGATCGACCGCGAGCGGCGGATGATCGAGCGGAGCGAGAATGTCATTGCGCTTGGGCCCAGCGGCGCGGGCAAGACCCATGTCGCCCTCGCTCTCGGCCTGGCCGCCTGCCAACAGGGCATGTCGGTCCGCTTCACCACGGCCGCCGCGCTGGTCAACGACCTGATGCAAGCCCGCGACGAACGACGGCTGCTCCGCCTGCAAAAGCAGATGGCCGGCGTCAAGCTGCTGATCATCGATGAGTTGGGCTTCGTGCCCTTGTCCAGGACCGGCGCCGAGTTGCTGTTCGAAATGATCTCCCAGCGGTATGAGCGAGGCTCTACGCTGTTCACCAGCAACCTGCCATTCGATGAATGGACCGAGACCTTCGGCACCGAGCGTCTGACCGGTGCGCTGCTCGACCGGCTGACACACCACGTCACCATCCTCAAGATGAACGGCGAGAGCTACAGGCTTGCCCAAAGCCGCGCCCGCAAGGCCGCCAGAAGCCCATAAAAAAGAACCCGCACGCGCGCAAGAGACACCCGCTCGGGCTACGCCCTCCCGCGGGTCTCTTGCGCTCGCCAAAAGTGACCGACTTTTACGCCGCCCAGTGGTCGGATTTTACGCCGCGGTTGACAATCTTCTGGACGCGTTCGCGGACGGTCAGCCGTCCGCCGGCGTGCTGGCGGGCCACCTTGTCGGGGCCGCCCATGCCGCCGGTCATCTCCTCGCGGAGATGGAGTTCGTCGAGTTCCGGCGTCCAGTCCTTCGGCGCCGGCTTGTTGTCGGGGTTCGTCGTGTCAGGCATGTCCACCACGCAGCAGGTTTCCAGGAAGGGGACCGTTGGGGTCCACGGCGTCGGCATTGTCCTGCCGGATTACGGTGCCGTTGACAATCACCGCGTCGATGCCGTCGGCTTCCGAGATCAGCCGGTCTGCGCCGGCCGGAAAATCCCAGACACGCTGGACGGGTCCGCAGCCGACGGTCTCGGGATCGAAGATCACGATGTCCGCGGGCCGGCCCTCGGCCAGTGTGCCCCGGTCGGTGATGCCGAAGACCTCCGCCGGTCGGCTGGTCAGCATCCGCACGGCCTCCTCGATGGAGAAGACCTTCTTCTCCCGCACCCAGCGGCCGAGCAGATGCGTCGGCAGGCAGGCGTCGCAGAGCTGGCTGGCGTGCGCCCCGGCGTCGGAGAGGCCGATCACCGTGTTGCCGTCCTTCAACAGCGGCTCCACTTCGTCCTCGAAATGGTTCGCCACCGGCATGCGGAAGCGCGCCTCCAGATCGGTCGACAGGGAGATGTCGAGCATGAAATCCGTCGGATGCTTGCCGGCCTGGGCGGCGGCATCCGCCAGGGTCATCTCCGCCAGTTCGGGATGGCCCGGGACGTCGGCGATGATGGTCATGTCGAAGCTGCGCTGGAAGCCGGGACGGATATTGCCCGACAGCTTGTGGCGGAACGCGTCGCGGAAGTCCGCGTCGGCGTAGAGGCGCTTCTTCTCCTCGAAGCTGGCGCCGCGCACCGGCTTGAAGACCGAGACGGGCTCGAAGATGAAGGGCGCCTTCATCTGGATCTCGAACATCAGCGCCCGCGGCGTGACCTGGGGCACGATGTCGAGGCCCTGGTTCTTCAGCTCCCGGGTGCGCTCGAGATGCTCTTCCGCGGTGCCGTCGGCGAGTTGCGTACCCGCCAGCATGGCGGTCCAGGTCACGGGGCGGCCCGTCTGGCGCGCAATCCGCTCGAATTCCGGGATGAACAGCTCGCGGCCGATGGTGGCCTGCAGGATGCCCTTGTCCTTCTCGCCCAGCACGCCGGCCAGCGTCTCGATCTCCTGCATGGAGGCGAGGCGGCTCGGCACGGGCCGTCCGGCGTAGCCCGTATGGGTCACGGCCTTGGAGGTGGCGAAGCCGATGGCGCCGGCGTCCATCGCCTCCTCGACGAGGCGTTTCATTTCAGCCAGCTCGTCGGCGTTGGCCTCGCGCTCCGTCGCTTCCTCGCCCATGACGTAGAGCCGGAGCGGCGTGTGGCCGCAGAAGACGCTGATGTTGATCGCGGTGCCCAGCTTCTCCAGCGCGTCGAGATACTCCGGGAAGCTCTCGAAGCCCCAGTCGCCCAGGCCGCTCGTCAGTGCGGCCACACTCATGCCCTCGACGTTCTCCAGCGTGCGCATGATCAGGTCGCGGTGCTCGCGCCGCGTCGGCGCAACAGCGAAGCCGCAATTGCCCATCACGGCCGTGGTGACGCCGTGCCAGGGCGAGATCGACAGCATCCGGTCCCAGACGACCTGCGCGTCGTAATGGGTGTGGATGTCGACGAAGCCCGGCGCGACGACATGGCCCTTCGCGTCGATGGTGCGCTCGGCGTCCCCGTCCACCTTGCCCATGGCGACGATCCGGCCGTCCTTGACGCCGATATCGCCCTTCCAGCCCTTCGCGCCGGTGCCGTCGACGATGGTTCCGTTGGTGATCTTGAGATCGAGCATCTTCCGCCTCCTACTGGATCGGCAGGTCGTAGAGTTCCCGCACATTGTCGCGCAGGATGCGTTGCTTTTCGTGATCGGACAGATTGACGGTCTGCTCTGCCAGGATCTCCTGCGACCAGGGCCAGGTGGCGTCCGAATGGGGGAAATCGTTGGCCCACATCAGGCGGTCCACGTTCAGCAGATCCTTCATCTGGAAGGCCGACCAGTCGTCCTGAAACGTCAGGTAGATGTGCTCCAGGAAATACTCGGACGGCAGGCGCTGCAGCTCGTCGCACTTCATCCAGTAACGGTGGCGCTTGTAGGCGTGGTCGGCGCGGTACATCCAGTGGGGCGCCCAGCCGGCGTCGGCCTCGACGCAGACGATCTTCAGGTCCGGATGCCGGTCGAAGACGCCGCCGAAGATGAAGGTGCCCAGGATGTCCTGATTGCCGCGGATGATCGACTGGAAGGAGTTGATCCGCGGCCCCCGCGTGCGGCCGGCGGCGGCGTTGCTCGACGTCAGGATGTGGAACGACAGCGGCATCTTCAGGTCGACCGCGGCTTCGTAGAATGGATCGTAGATGGGGTCGTCATAGTCGGCGACCGCCGGCTCGCCCGGCATCATGATGCCGCGGAAGCCGCGCGCCTTCAGGTCCATCAGGTCGGCGATACCTTCGTCTACCGTGCGCATCGCGATCTGGGGCATGCCGAACAGCCGGCCGGGGGCGAAGTCGCAATACTCCTGCAGCCAGATGTTGTAGGCGTCGAAGCAGGCCTTCTTGTAGTCGAAGTCTGGATGATTGCAGAGCATCATGCCGACCGAAGGATAGATGATTTCGCCAAAGATTCCGTCGCGATCCTGGTCGGCCAGCCGCGCCTTGGGATCGTAGCCGCCCGGATGCAGGTCGCCGTAGTTCTGGGTGTTGAAGTTGAGATCCTTCGGATCCCGCCCCGCGGCGGCCACGAGCCCCATCGGGATCGGCTTGTCGAAGCCGGGAATGACGAAGACCTCGCCGAACTTCGGGTCCTTGACGATATGCGGCGCCTTCTCACGCCAGGCCTTGTCGATGCGCGCGGAATAGCAGTCCGGCGGCTCGGTGATGTGAGAATCGGCGGAAATCGGCGTGATGCTCATGGCGCAGTCCTCCCCTTGGA
>NZ_PIGG01000059.1 GCF_002924445.1 Minwuia thermotolerans | reverse complement strand
CCAACGGCGAAACATCAGATCGGCTGCGCGGATACCACCTGGCATTGGACCTGGCGAGGAGGCGGGCCATCGGTCCCGACCCTGCCCAAACTCCGCCTCGATCAAGTTCGCGATCGACGCCGGCTGTTCGCCCTCGCCCATCTCGCGGGTTTCGGCCTTGCGGGCGAGGAGTTCGTCGATCACTGATTGCACCTCTCCCGGCAGGCCGCTTTCGTCGACCAGCGCCCCGAACGCCATGGGAGCGACCGTCTCACCCGGGTGGTGGCGCATCCAGCGGAGCGCGATCGCCGGGCGCAGGGCGTAGAAGACCTTCTTCAGCGAGACGGCCGCCCGGCCTTCGAGGCTGCGCCGGTACTGGCGCTCGCCGAGATGAAGGTAGTGGTTGGCGATCGCCGCGGGCTGCACGACCTCGCGCGCCAGGGCCAGCAATTCGTCACGGAAGCGGGAGTCGCCTGCATAGGCATAGGGCGAGGTCAGCCATTCGATGACCACGGCATTGCCCTTGAGCAGCAGCTTCAGCGCCTTCGGCAGGTCCCAGCCATTGACGTCGTAGATCCCGTCCGGCGGATACTCGATGACGTCGCGCTTCGGAAAGAGACTCAGGTAGTCGTCCCGGGGCCGGACGAAGATGAAGCGGCAGTCGTAGTCACTGTCGGGCGAGGCGAAGCCCCAGCCGCGGCTGCCGCTCTCGATCGCCAGCAGGATGCGGACATTGTGGGTGGCTTCGACTTCGCGCAGTTTCGCGTCGATGCCGGCGACGACCGCCGGGTCGAAGCCCGGGCCCAGGTTGCGCAACGTCGCCATCCGAATGCTCCATTCTCTGCCGGGTCGGGACCCGACCGCGACGCCCCGAATGGCTTCGTTGGAGCGGCAAGTCCACCGAACTTCGAAGCGCCTTGGAAGCTGGCCAGCGCCGCCTGACCATCCTTGCAAGCGGAACTGCATCAGCCGTCCTCCGCCTCCGGCCACAGCTGGTCGCGAAGGCGTTGCACGGTGCGCTCGAGCAGGTTGCGCTGTGCGTCGCTCAGTGTCGACGGCGGGCGCTCGCGTTCGAGGCGATCGAACTCTCGCTCGATCCGGGATTCGAGCTTCCTTCGGTCCTCCCTCTCGAACTCGAGGAACATGACCAGTTGATCTGCTTCGCTCAGGCGGAACCGCTGTGGCAGCAGGTGATCCACCAGGCCGGCCAGGACCAGGGCCGGGCAGTACGTCCCGGCGTCTCGCTTCCCCGAGTTTCGCCCTTGTCGCGACCAGTTGAGGGCCGACTGCATCACGCAGAGATCGCGGAGTTCCGCCAGGTGCTCGTAGTGGCGGAGGTCTTCGCGCGTCTCCGGCCCGTCGATCCGGGCCTCGGCGGTCCGGTGGTTGAGCACGATGTCGTCGGGGTGCGGCAGAAGCTCGGGCGGCGGCAGATCACGCCGGCGATACTCGGCAATTTGCTCTTTCCCCTGGACCTTCAGCTTCTCCAGGCGACGAAACCGCTCGAGACGTGCCCGGAAGTGACGCTCTTCCTTCCGCTCCAGATATTCGATGGCGTAGCGCTGGGTGAGACGGTTGCCTTTGAGTGCGGACATGATCATGGCGCGGACGACGGCCTGTGATGCCGGGAGCTCTACCTCCTTGCCATTCTCCCGGAACTTCAGCAGGCGATAGGCCTCCTCCTGCAGGAAGGCATCCGCCGGCGCGTCCGAAAGCTGGATGGGTTTCGGCTTCGGCTTCTTTGGTCGGCCACGCGGATTGCCAGACTGGCCTTTCTTGAACCGCCTCGACCTGGGCGGCTTGCCGAAGCCGACCTCGTAGCCCTCGCCGTCGCGGTCGCTCTGGTGATCGCCTTCCGGCCTGGCCTGGTCGTCATCCCCGGACCGCACATCTCGCTTCTGCGGACGAGGCGCTCGCACCGGCCGCGCGCCCTTCCGGTCCCGATCACCGCTCATCTGCTCGTCTCCCTCTCGGCAACGGCGGCCTGTGCAAGCGCCTCTTCCGCTTCGCCCACGTCGGACGGGTCCCCATCGGGGTCGGGGTCGGCCTGCCCCATCTCGGCCAGGCGTTCCTCCTCGCCGGTCTCGGCATGGTTGTCGCCGGAACCAAGCTCCTCTGCGGGCCCGGGCTCCATCTCCGCCAGACGCTCTTCCTCGACGTCCTCGAACCGCTCCCCCGTCGCCGCGAGGGTGGCGTGCTTGCCGGTGATCCGTTCCCAGCGCCGGACGATGGTGTCGCAGTATGCCGGGTCGAACTCCAGGAGACGCGCCTTGCGACCGACCTGCTCGGCGGCGATCAGCGTCGTGCCCGAGCCGCCGAAGCCGTCCAGGACGATGTCG
>NZ_PIGG01000058.1 GCF_002924445.1 Minwuia thermotolerans | reverse complement strand
TGACCAGCCCCCAGCGATTGGTCCGGGTGGAATGTTAGTGCATGGGCGGCTTTGCCGCCAAGCCGGCCGGCTGGTGAAGCGGAGCGGAGCCTGACGGCCAGCCTGGCGGAATGATGACCTCCGGCGCCGGTGGTCGGTAGCCGAGACGGCTGTGCGGTCGGATCGTGTTGTAGTGACGGCGCCATTGTTCGATGACCACCTGCGCCTCCTTCAGCGTGTAGAAGATTTCCCCGTCGAGCAGCTCGTCCCGGAACCGGGCATTGAAGCTCTCGATAAAGCCGTTCTCCCAGGGTGACCCCGGCTCGATGAACGCCGTTCTGGCGCCCACCGCTGATATCCAGCGCCGCACGGCCTCGGCGACGAACTCGGGGCCATTGTCGGAGCGAACGAAGGCCGGTGGACCGCGGAGAATGAACAGGTCCGTCAGGACGTCGATCACATCGACCGACGAGAGCTTCCGGCGAACCCGGATCGCCAGGCTCTCGCGCGTGAACTCGTCCAGCACGTTCAAGGTCCGGAAGGTCCGGCCATCATGTGTCCGGTGGTGGACGAAGTCATAGGACCAGACATGGTTGGGCCGTTCTGCCCGCAGCCGCATGCAGGATCCGTCGCCCAGCCACAGCCGCCGCCTCTTCGGCTGCCGGGCCGGTACCTTCAACCCCTCGCGCCGCCAGAGGCGCTCGACCCGCTTGTCGTTGATCTGCCAGCCGGCCTCCCGAAGCAAGGCCGCGATCCGGCGATAGCCGTATCGGCCATACTGACGGGCCAGCTCGATCATGTCCGCCACCAGCCGGGCCTCGTCATCACGTCCACGCGGGAGATGGCGCTGCGTGGAGCGGTGCTGGCCGAGAACCCGGCAGGCCCGGCGCTCCGATATCCGGAGACGCCGGCGGACATGATCGATGCAACGTCGGCGACGCGAGGGGCTCAGAAGTTTCCCTTCGCAGCTTCACTCAGAATCTGCTTGTCCAGGGTCAGGTCGGAGACCGCCCGGCGCAGCCGCTCGTTCTCCTTCTCGAGCTCCTTCAGACGCCGCAGCTGATCGCCGCTCATGCCGCCATATTCCCTGCGCCATCGGTAGAAGGTGACTTCGCTGATACCCAGCTGCCGGATCGCATCCGCCATCGACATGCCCTGGCTGTGCAGGACGTCCGCCTGGCGGAGCTTGCCCACGATCTCCTCAGGCTTGTGACGCTTCCTTGCCATCTTTGATCCTCCTTGTTCCAAAACATCAGGATGGACCAATTCAATGGGGGAGGCTCAATATCCGAGATATATAACGTCGATCCAATAGTAACTGGAACAGAAATTTCAATGAACTAGAGCGTGTTATTCGCCGGATAGGTCCGCGGGACCCAAGTAAGTGATGTCGATTCGGCTGACATCTTCTGCACTTGGGCGCGCACCAGTCCAGCCCGCCCGGGATTGAGTGCGGCCTGGACGGTGTCGAGCGGCGTATCATCGGTTGGGGGTACATCGACCGCAGCAAGATCGGGCGTGTGCTGCAGCCGGCGTATCTCGCGCCGGACATCGCCGAGGCCATCCTCGATGGCCGTCAGCCCTCCGAGCTCACGGCGCATTGGCTGAAGCGGATGGCCGGCCTGCCGCTTGACTGGGCGGAGCAGCGGAAGGCACTGGGTTTCGCCTGATCAAGCGCACAGCGGCGGCGTCCGCGTCGCCGGCCATCTCGGCATGGAGCAGGACGATGCAACGGTCGTCCTGCTGGCGCAGGACCTGGAGGCCGAGATCACAGCCGGGCGTCCTTTCGAGCCAGTCGGCCGGGTTGGCTTCGACCTCGCCGTGATCTCGGCAAGTCCGTCAGGCAGACCAGGAACTGGATCGCCACGGCCCCGGATGATCCACGAGAACCCCTGGGGCTTTCCGCAGGTAGATGATCCGGTCGTGTTGGCCGAAGAGAACCGCGAGGCTCTCGCGGTGTTGCTCGACATAGCGTCGGGCCGCGGCCTCGCGGCTGATCTCGAAGGCGTCGGCGATCTCGAGCACGCGCGCCAGGTCCGGGGTGCGGTGGAGGTACCGCCTGAGACGCCTCACCGGCGCCAGCAGCTTGATTGCGAACTGGTTGGCTTCGACATCCTGTCGAAGATGATGATCGGCGGATTCGATGGGTTCCGGCTTGATCCGGGCGCTCATGTCGGAGCGGGAACACCGGAGCCGTCCTGGCGCACCATCCGCTGGTGCGCCATCAGGAGGTGGCCTGGCTCATGGGCCAGCGTGCAACGCTGGCGGCGTGATGGCGAGTTGCCATTGACCGCGATCACGCCTTCCGGGCGTTCCGGCGTGGTGACGAGAATGCCCTCTACCTTGTTCAGGGGCGCCTCGCGGATCTTGGTGATGTCGAGCCGGCGGGCGATGTCTCGGACCGGAACGGGCCCGATCGTCTCGCCCAACTGGTCATGGATCGCGGCCGCGATCCGCTCAGGGTCCAGGCCGGCATCGTCGAGCTCCATCCTGCAGAGCCCGGACAGCCCACGGGAAAGTGACGTGTCTTCAGGCCCCGGCGTCACCGGCCTTTGCCTTCCGGCGCTTGAGGAACGACTGGGTCATGTCGTCGATCACGTCGCGGTCCGGCGGGTCGAGCTCGGAGGCCTGGCGGAACATGCGCGCGAGCTCGGGGTCATTGTCCGAAGCTTTGATATCCTCGCCGGCGAGGAAGGCGACCGTCACCCGAAAATGATCGGCGAGACGGCGGACCAGGGCCATCGACGGGTTCGTGGCCTCGCCCGTTCAAGTTGCCAGATGTGGGCGTTCGAGACGCCGGCGGCCTGCGCCACGTTGTTCTTGACACCGATTGAGGCGAAGTCCGGGCTAGTCGGCAGGACCGCGGGCCTGCCGCGCAAAGTGCATCAGCGCGTCTGCATATTCTGGTCGGTGGATATCGTCGTGGTGGCGCATCAGTTCGGCGGCGTCTTCAGGGCGATTTTCGCATATCGCATCCGCGATCCGTTTGTGCTCAAGGATCGAGCGGGCGGTCTGGCCGCCCTGGTTTATTGCAAAGGTCCGAAAGGGCGCCGCGCGCATTCTCGTATTCAACGCTATGTCAGCCAGGAACCGGTTCTGGGCACCTTCGAATATCTTTCCATGAAAGCTTAGATTGTGATCGGCATATGCCTCGACGTCGAGACCGGCTTCGACGTCTAAAGCCTCTTGTACGATACGAGCCAGTTCCTTTCGCTGTGTCGGGGTCATCCGTCTTGCCGCCAGACGAGCACAGACCGATTCCACTTCCTGTAACGTTTCTGAAGCTTCCAGCAACAGTGCTAGGTCCATATTTGCCACAAAGGTTCCCCGGTGGCGTTGGCTCTCGAGCAGCCCCGCTGAAGTCAGGCGTGCAAACGCCTCGCGGATGGGCGTGCGTGACACGCCGAACTTCTCGGCAAGCGTTCGTTCGTCGAGCCGTTCGCCTGGCTGAAGCCGGCCGGAGATGATCTCTCGCTCAATCGCCCTTATCAGCGCGCTCCGCCTGTCTTCGGCGTTGCCGACAGCCTTTCGAACGTGCGCGCTCTTGCTCCTGGCAGGCGTCCGGCGTCCGCCGTGCTGGTCCATTAGCTCTTTTCCTTCCGACTTCGACGGCAGCCGTTGCACACGAGCCGCAGATGAACCGCATGCCAAACCCGATCTGTTTTCGCAACCCGCCATGCGCCTGATCGTGATGGGTTTCGTTTGTCCTGAAATCCCCGGAGAACCGCACTTGAACCCGGCACTCGAATGACGCAACGGAAACATCTGGCATATGGCATCATATTTGGTATACAATATTTCGGATATGGTATTCTATGACATTGCGGCTTCGTGTGGCGCGATGTCGGCAAGGACAACGATCAGGCGAGCGACGGACCAGAAACAGCCAGATAACGTGACCACTCCGGGGAGGGAGCCATGGATCATTCTCAGAAACTGCGGGGCCACAGAGGCAGGCAGATGACGCCCGCACCGATACAGATGAACCATCGATAAGGGTTCGGTCCCATGGAGAGCGTCGAACGCCTTGTCACATGGCTGAACCGGGTCGGGTTCTGGATCGCCATGTTCTGCCTCGTCACACTAACCGTGATCGTGTTCTACGAGGTCTTCTGCAGGTATTTCCTGCGCGCGCCCACGGACTGGGTCGTCGAAGTCAGTGGTTATCTGCTGGTGGTCATGACCTTTCTCGGGGCTGGCTATCTCGTGTTCGAGAACGGGCACGTCCGTCTCGATCTCCTGAACGCCATGGTCAGTCCACGCGTTGCCGCCGGCCTGGACCTGTTTGCCCATCTGTTCATCTCGCTGTTCGCTGCGGTGATGGTGGTTCAGGGGTACGACATGGTTGCGCAGGCCTACCGGTTCGGCTGGCTTTCGACGTCTCTACTCGAGACGCCTCTTTATATCCCCCAGGCTGCCTTGCCCATCGGATCAGCACTGCTGCTCCTACAAGCTCTAGCGGCAGCTGTGCGCGACGTCTTTCGCATGGCGCGGAGTTGAAAGCCTTGTCGGAGGGGGCACGCAAATGACTGAACCACTTCTGGCGGGCGCTGCGATTCTCGCAATACTGCTCCTGCTCATCTTCCTGAGCGTACCGATCGCCTTCTCGCTCGTGGGGGCAAGTCTGATCGGTCTCCTGCTGTTCGCCGATCTGAGCGTGCTGATGGCGATGCCGAACATCGCCTGGTCCGCGACGAACGTCTTCGTACTCACAGCCGCCCCGCTCTTCATCCTGATGAGCGAAGTCATCGTCTTTACGGGGATCGGTAAGGACCTTTTCGACGCGATCCAGAAATGGTTCGGCCGCCTTCCCGGCGGGCTTGCAGTCACGACGGTCGTCGCCTGCGCCATATTCGGTGCGGTCAGCGGCACCGGCGTCGGCGTCGCAGCCGTCGTCGGCGGCGTGGCCATTCCGGAAATGCTCCGTCGCAGAGGGGTCTATAACGAAAAGCTGGCAACGGGAACCGTCGCGTCCTCCAGCGCCCTCGGCATGGTCATCCCGCCGAGCCTCCCCCTCATCATCTACGGTGTCGTGACCGAAACCGCGATTGCGGATCTCTTCATCGCGGGGATCGTTCCCGGTTTGCTGATCACGATCCTGTTCAGCCTCTGGATCGTGTCGAGCAGCTGGATGCGGATGCGGCGCGAACCGGAGGTCGCGGCTCTCCAGGACGAGATTCCGCGGGCGAGCTGGCGTGAGCGCATCCTGGCGCTTCGCCAGATGCTGCCTGTGATCCTGCTGGTCGTTCTCGTGATCGGCAGCATCTATGCCGGGATTGCGACGCCCACCGAGGCCGCCGGTGTCGGCGCCGTCGGCGCGTTCGTCCTCGCCGCCTTCTATCGCCGTCTCACCTGGGCCAACGCGTGGAGCGCGATCCGGAATGCCACCAAAACCACGGTGATGCTGATGTTCATCGTGATCGGCGCCATGCTCTTCGGCTACGTACTGAGCATGCTCCAGGTGCCGCAGTCGGTCAGCCAGTGGGTGCTTGACATGGAAATGTCGCGCTGGTGGGTGTTCCTGGCGATCATGCTGGCCTTCCTGCTTCTGGGAATGTTCCTCGATGTCGGGTCGGTCATTCTGGTCAGTGTGCCCGTGATCTTCCCGACCGTCCTGGCCCTCGGTTTCGATCCGGTCTGGTTCGGCATCGTCATGATGGTGAACCTGTGTCTTGCCGTCGTCACCCCGCCGGTCGGGCTCTGCATCTATGTCGTCAAGAACGTCGTCCCGCACGTCAGCGTGTCGACGATCGTGCGGGGCAGTGCGCCGTTCCTGCTGCTCTACCTCGCAGTCATCGCCATCCTGTGCGCGTATCCGGAAATGCTGCGCATGCTCTATTAGGCGCGGGCCAAGCGGCCGCGCCTGAGAACCACCCATTTTCAGGGTGCAACATGACCCAGGGGAGGAGACCCAATGAAACGACTATTACAGATGACGGTCGCAGCGGGCGTGATCGCCCTCGGTGCGACGGCGGCGGTGAAAGCCGAAACCGTCCTGAAGCTCGGCCATTACTATTCCGTGGAGGATTTCCGCGGCAAGACGGCCCAGAAGTTCGCCGATCTCGTCAAGGAGAAGACGAACGGTGAAGTCACGGTCCAGGTGTTCCCAAACGAGTCTCTGGTGAAGGGCCGAGAGGGCTTTCAGTCGGTCGCGCAGGGCGTCATCGACATGTACCATACGAGCAATGTCTACTTTGCCGGGCAAGTTCCGCTGGTGAACATCTTCGCCTTGCCGTTCCCGCCGGCCGGGTTCGACGATGAGGCGCTCTACGCGTTCAATGCAGATCCAAGGGTGAAGAAGATCTTCGCTGAACGGATGGCTGACGCCAATGTCATGAACCTTGGCACCGTCAACAGCACGGGTGACGCACACATGTACTTCCGGACGCCGGTTCGGAACCTGGAGGACATGGAGGGCAAGATGGTTCGTGTCGGCGGCGGCTATGCCGACCGGGCCATGCAGCTCATCGGCGCTTCGGTCGCTTCGCTCAGCGCGGCAGAGCAGTTCCTTGCGCTGCAGACAGGCACGGTCGATGGCATCGGGACCACGCATTCGTCCTATGTGCGCTTCCGCCTCGACGAGGTGGCTCCCTATCACCTGGAAGTGTCGTTCCTGCGCATTCCGTACTGGATCATCATGAACAAGCGCAAATGGGACAGCCTGAGCAGCGAGGTCCAGGCCCAGATCAACGAGGCGATCGACGGCACACAGGCATGGTCGAAGGAACACTTCGATGCCGAGCAGGAGAAGCTTCTCACTCAGGTTCGCAACAAGGCCAAGGAAAATATCGTCATATCGCCCGAAGAACAGGCGCGATGGGAGGCCCGAATGGAGCCCCTGCAGGCATTGTTCATCGAAGATAACGGCGCGGCGGCGAAGGAGCTGCTGGAAATTATGGCCGAGTATTCGAAGAAGTAGCGTGAAGCAGGAAGGCGGCCGGAAGCAACCGGCCGCCTTTTTTGCGTCCATTCAACTGAGAAACTCCTATGCATCTTGAACTTGAAGGCCGGCGCGCGGTCGTTACCGGCGCCAGCCGCGGCATCGGTCGCGCGATCGCCAAGTCGTTGGCCGAGGAGCGGTGCAACCTTGCACTGGCGGCACGCTCGGAAGAGCCGCTGAGGAACCTGGCCGACGAACTGAACAACTGCTTCGGCATCAGTGTGACGACCCATAGAGGGGATCTCGGCCAGCGGGCCGACCAGGATCGGCTGGTTCGGGAGACAGGCCCCGTGGACTTCGTCGTCAACAATGCCGGCGCGATCCCTCAGGGCGAGCTGGAAGACGTGGACGACGAAACCTGGCGCAAAGCATGGGACCTCAAGGTCTACGGCATCATCAACCTGTCCCGACAATACTATACTTTGATGAAGCAGCGCCGGAGCGGCGTGATCCTGAACATCCTCGGAATGGCGGGGGTCCGCCTGAACGCCAGGTACATCGCCGGCAGCACGGGCACGGCTGGCCTGATCGCATTCACGCGCGCCCTTGGCAGTCGTTCGCCGGATTTCGGCATACGGGTTCTCGGTATCAATCCCGGCCTGACCGACACGGACCGGGTGCAGGAACTGCTGCGTCATCGCAGTCTGGAACGCTTCGGTTCGGCGGACCGCGGTGACGAGGTCGTCGCGGACCTCAACCTGCCGTTCGGCCGCATGGCCCGTTCCCGTGAGATCGGCGAGATGGCCGCATTTCTGCTTTCGCCCCGGGCGGCCTATGTAAGCGGTGATGTCGTCACGGTTGACGGCGGTTTCACCCACCGGACCTTCTTCTGACGGCTTCCGCCGGCCCCGACGGATCGCGGAAAGCGATGAGGGTCAGTTCCCTGCGATCGCGTCGCGCAGAAGGTTCTTCTGCACCTTGCCCATCGTGTTGCGGGGCAGGTTGTCGACGAAGACGATCCGCTTCGGAAGCTTGTAGCGGGCAAGCGACGACCTGAGTTCGCTGACGAGAGCTTCGGCAACTGGCGGCTGGGCCGGATCGTCGGCAACGACGACCGCGACAACCGCTTCGCCGAAATCGCTGTCCGGTACACCGATCACTGCACTCTCCCGGATGCCGGGAAGTGCGTCCAGGCACACCTCCACCTCCTTGGGATAGACGTTATAGCCGCCGGTGATGATCAGGTCCTTGGCGCGGCCGACCAGCCAGACATAGGCTTCCGGATCAATGCGGGCGAGATCGCCGGTGATGAAGAAGCCGTCCTGGCGAAAATCTTCCGCGGTCCTCTCCGGCATGTTCCAGTAGCCTCGGAATACATTCGGACCGCGAACCTCGAGGACACCGACCTTGCCAGTGCCGAGGGCGCGCCCGGCGTCGTCAGCGACGCGCACCTCTACGCCGGGCAGTGCGGGCCCAATGGACCCCGCCTTGCGCTCGCCATGCAGCGGATTGGAGGTGTTCATACCGGTCTCGGTCATGCCGTAGCGCTCGAGGATCGCCCGGCCCGTGCATTCCCTGAATGCGTGGAAAGTGTTCTCCAACAACGGGGCGGAACCGCTGACAAAGAGGCGCATGTGCGCCGTGGCGGCGGCGTCGAAACGCGGATCGTCGAGCAACCTCGTGTAGAATGTCGGCACGCCCATCATCGTCGTCGCTTCGGGAAGCGCCTGTAGCACGACGTCTACCTCGAACTTCGGCAGAAAGATCAACCCGGCCCCGGCAAGCAGCGTCGTGTTGATGGCGACGAACAGACCATGCGCATGGAAGATCGGCAGTGCGTGGAGCAGCACATCGCGGCCGGTGATTTCCCAGGCCACGCACAAAGCCTCTGCATTGGCGCCGAGATTGCGATGGGTCAGCATCGCACCTTTCGGTCGCCCTGTGGTGCCGGACGTGTAGAGGATGGCCGCAATATGGTCCGGACCGCACGGTTCTATGGAGAGCGATGCGGGCGCTGTAGCAGCCGCCTCGGGGAGAGAGCCGCTGCCATCCATGCCGAGCGTCTCGACCCGGTCGACGCCGCATCCGCGGGCCAGTGCGGTCAGGTCGGAGCGTCGGGCGGGATCGGCAATGAAAAGTCGTGGAGCCGCATCAGTCAGAAAATGCCTTAGCTCGGCTTCGGTGTAGCCGGTATTGAGCGGCACGAAGGCAGCACCCGCCGACAGGGTGGCCAGGTAGAGCGAGATCGCCTCGGGCGACTTCTCCACCTGGACCATGACCCGGTCGCCGGACTGCACACCGTGTGCGTCCAGCGCGGCGCGATACGCGGCTACGTCATTCCACAGGTCGCGATAGGAAAGGCGCTTCCCCGACGGGGTTCGAAGGAAAATCGCGTCGTGCGATCGTTCACTGGTCGCGATGAATTTTCCTACGAGATTGCTGTCGATCATCTGTTTTCGTGCTTCTTCATCAACATATCGAATGGCGCGAGCGACGGTTGCGGCCGCAACAGTGGTTCGACTCCGGTCGACCGTCGCCATGACCTCCCACAAGGGACATTCAATGTTTCGCGCCGCGGGGCTCCGGAGGAGGCCCGTTGGCCATGGTGCGACCGAGCATTCTCCGGTTCTTCCAACGGCCCCGATGGGTTGCAAAATGGTATACATCAAGACTCTATCCGTATACAATAATTCCGACTGCTGGACGCGCCGCGCGTCCCCTATGGCAGATCCGGATGTTTTCACGGAGCTTTGGCGATGCAATTTCGAGCCGCTTCGGAGGCCTTGAAGAACCTCACGGTGCTGGATCTTACCCAGGCCCGCGCCGGTCCTACGGCGGCGCGCCAGTTTGCCGACTGGGGCGCCGACGTCATAAAGATCGAGGCGCCGGGCGCTGACACCATGGGATTTCCCCGCCATGGCTCGGACTTCCAGAACCTTCATCGGAACAAGCGTGGCATTACGCTGAACCTCAAGCACCCCAAGGGCCTCGAGGTGTTCAAACGCCTGGTGTCCCGGGCGGATGTCCTGTTGGAGAACTACCGTCCGGACGTGAAATTCCGGCTCGGGATCGACTATGAGAGCCTTCGATCCGTCAATCCACGCCTGATCTATGCCAGCATCTCCGGCTACGGCCAGGATGGGCCTGATCGGAACCGGCCGGGACTGGATCCGATCACCCAGGGCGCCGGGGGCCTGATGTGGGTGACCGGTCTGCCGGGCCAGGGACCGGTGAGGGCCGGCACGGCGATTTCCGATCTCAGTGCCGGCGTGTTCTGCGCGATGGGCGTCCTCGTGGCATTGCTGGAACGGGAACGTTCGGGCGAAGGCCAATGGGTTCAGACATCGCTGCTGGAGTCCCTGATCTCGATGATGGATTTTCAGGCCGCGCGTTGGCTGATGGAGCGTGAGGTGCCGGGCCAGGCTGGCAACGACCACCCGACGGCGACGCCGGCTGGCGCCTACGAGACGGCAGACAAGATGATGCTGATCGCAGCGGTCGGCGGGCGGATGTGGCAGCGATTCTGCGAGACCATCGGCGCGCCAGAATTGCTGGACAAGCCGGAATACGCGACGGCCGAGGATCGCACGAAGAACCGTACCGCGCTCAACCGGGCGATTGCCGAGAGGCTCAAGACCCGGACCAGTGCCGAATGGATCCGGGATCTGACAGAGGCCGGCGTGCCCTGCGGCCCGATCTACAAGATGGACGAGGTCTTTGCCGATCCGCAGGTGGAACATCTGGGGATGGCAGCGCCAGTGGTGCACCCGACGCTGGGAGAGATAAATATCGTTCGGCAGGCCGTGGCAATGAGCCGGACACCAAGCATCGTGGTCAAGGCCGCGCCTGAACTCGGGGAGGATCAGGAAGACGTGCTTGGCCAATTCGGATTGGACGCCGCCGAGATCGACGATCTTCGGCGGAACGGCGTGATTTAGGTCGACAGGCACCACTAGGGGAGACTGATGGATGAATACGACAAGTGAGGTTGCTGTTGGCAGGGTCGACGGTGTTGTCGAGGGCGGAATTGGCTGGATCGTTTTCGACAATCAGCGGCGCCACAACGCGATGTCGATGGCGATGTGGGAGCAGTTGTCCGAAGTCCTCGACAAACATGTGGCCGATCCCGAGGTTCGAGTCATCGTCCTCAAGGGCGCGGGAGATAAGGCATTCGTTTCGGGAGCTGACATATCGGAGTTCGAGAAGCGCAGGTCGACGCCCGAGCAGTCCGATGCTTATTCCGACGCCGGGACGCGTGCATACACGGCGCTGGCGGATTGCCCCAAACCCACGGTCGCAATGATCCACGGTTATTGTCTCGGCGGCGGACTGGCTATTGCCGTCAATTGCGATATCCGAATCGCCGCGGAAGGATCGACCTATTCGATCCCTGCGGCGAAGCTTGGAATTGGCTATATGGTCGCCGGTGTCGAACGCTTGCTGAATCTTGTGGGCCCAGCCTGGACCAAGGAGATTTTTTTCAGCGCCCGGCGCTTCGAGGCCGCAGAGGCGCTCAATATGGGTCTGGTCAACCGCGTCGTCCCCCTTGAAAACCTCGCTGATGATGTTCTGACGACCGCCAAGCAGATCGCATCGAACGCGCCTCTCACTATCGCCGCTGCCAAAATGGCCGTTGATGAGTTGCTCAAGGATTCGGCCAACCGCAACCTCGGCGCCTGCGAGAGAGCCATTGCTGCGTGCATGCAGAGCTCGGATTTCGTCGAGGGCAGGCGCGCCTTCATGGAAAAGCGGCCGCCTCGTTTCACAGGCGCCTGACAGCAGTCAGTTTGGGGCGCGTGTAACGGGGCTTCAGGCGGCGGCAGCGCCGAAGTCCCGGACGATGCCCAGAGCAGGCCTGCGATCGCGCGTCTTTGTGGCATAGACTTCCAGCAGCGCTGTCAGAGCAAATTCCGAGCGGGTGCGATAGGTTGGCCGGATGGGCAACCCCTTCTGTTATTTCAACAGCTCTCCGGCGGTCATCCGGACCGCGGTCCTGCTCTACATCCGGTTCCCGTTTTCGCTGCGCCAGATCGAAGACCTGCTGCACGAACGAGGTATCGACATCAGTCACGAGACCGTACGGTTCTGGTGGAACCGGTTCGGCCGATCTTCGCCGCCGAGCTTCGGAAGCAACAGCAGCGGACGGCTCGCCAGCACATCCAGTGGCGATGACACCTTGATGAAGTCTTCGTCCGCATCGACGGCGAGTGGCGCTACCTCTGGCGGTCCGTCGATCACGAGGGTGAGGTGCTGGCAGTCTATGTCACAAAGACGCGGGATCGCAGGGCCGCGGTGGCTTTCCTGAAAACGAGTACCCAAGCAGTTCGGCTCGCCACGCACTATCGTGACCGACCGCCTTCGTTCCTACCGAGCGGCGCTCTCGGAACTCGGCATCAAAAGCCGCCAGGACACCACGCGATGGCAAAACAACCGAGCCGAGAACTCCCATCAGCCGTTCCGACGACGGGAGCGATCCATGCAGCGATTCCGGAGCCCCGCCACGCTGCAGAAGTCCGTCTCCGTCCATGCCGCCATCTACAATCACTCACATGGGGAATGGTTGGTCAAGGCACGGTTCAGTTTGCTTCGTGCATAGCACTCCTTCCAGGCTGTTGGGATCCAGGTCCGAGCCCTTTCCAATGACTCGGCCCGTTTCCGGACCGATCAAACTCACATCCGGTCGCCGGTCGAGCCGGCTGCACCAATATCCCGCTTTCTGCGGTGGAGGCTCAGGAGGACGGAGCCACTCTTCAACACGGCTATTTCAGCCAAATGATTGTTCGGTCCGTCCACCTGGATCCGGCAAGGCTGATCAGGCCCTGCGGAACAGGATCAGAGGGTAAAGCGGCTTGCTAGGTTGCGCTCATGATCGCGCCCTCTGGAACAACGCCCGTAGTCACAAACTTCCACAGCGCGACGAGCAGCTTGCGCGCCAGAGCCACGATCATGACGCGTCTGTTGCGGCCGCCGACGGCCTTGGCTCGCTCGTGAAACCACAACGTCAAGGCGGACTTCGGCTGGTGCCTCAGCCATAGCCAACTGAGCTGGATCATTGTTGTACGAAGTCGCGCGTTTCCGGCCTTCGAGACGCCCTGCTCCCGGGCAATGGTTCCGCTCTGCCAGGGCGTTGGAGCCAGCCCGGCGTAAGAGGCGAGTTGCCTTCGGTTGGCGAAGTGCCGGAAGAGCCCTTCGGACCACAGGACCATGGCGAATTCCGGACCGATGCCCCTCAACGCCTGGAGGACCGCCGGCGGTGACTGCGATACCTTGGCCTGTGCTGCGAGAAGCGCATCACGCTGCGTCTCCACCATCCTGATCTGTTCCAGAATGAGCTCCAGTCGGTCTAGTTCCCGGCTGAGACGCTGCTTCAGGCAGGCCGGGAGCGGACGTCTATCGCCAGTTCCAAGTGCCTCCAGGCGTTGACGCCGGTCCTGCCGAACCGGCTCGTAGTCCCTGATGCCCTGCGCGAAGAGCAGCCCCTTGATGCGGTTGACGTGCTCGACCCGTTCGGCGATCAGGGACCGGCGCTCACGGCTAATCTGCCGACGGTCCTCTGCCTCTGGCGTGGGCGCCTTCACTATGGCGCAGACCCGCGGCTCGCCGCGTTTGTAGGCGAGCAAGGCTCTGACGAGAGCCTCGCCGTCGATCCCATCCGTCTTGGCACGTCGCCGACGGCGCGAAGTGGCTATGGAAGCCGGGTCCACGACATGGCTCTCGATGCCGGCGTTCCGAAGAGTGCGATGGATCCAGAACCCGTCCAGGCCAGCCTCATGGATCACGATCAGGCGGTACGATTGTCCGGTACGCGCCATGCTCTTCGCCTGCAGCTGGGAGAATCTCGCGAGTAGGCCTGCGATATCCCCGCTCCGTACCTGGTGTCTGGACATCTTCTCCCCGCCGCCGGGCGACAACGACGTGATCAGCCAGGTTGATCGGCTGAGTTCCAGCGACACGAAAACTGCACTCAGATCAGTGCGGACCGCAGCCCGCTCTTCGGAAAGGTGTTCGATCGATGACATGGTTGCCCCCTACAGAGTCATGTTGCGACACCACTCTGAAGGGGTGGGTCGCGACCTACCCCATGGGATCTTCAACCTCGATCG
>NZ_PIGG01000057.1 GCF_002924445.1 Minwuia thermotolerans | reverse complement strand
TGAGCACGATCCTCGACGACTACAGCCGCTACATCGTCGCCTGGAAACTCTGCACCACGATGAAAGCCGGCGATGTCACAGACACGCTTGAGCTGGCGCTCGAGGCGTCGGGCTGTGATACGGCAACCGTTGGACACCGACCACGGCTGCTCAGCGACAACGGCTCGTCGTACATCTCCCACGACCTGGCGGACTGGCTCGGCGAGCGCAGCATGGAACATGTCCGTGGCGCCCCGAACCACCCGCAGACCCAGGGCAAGATCGAGCGCTGGCACCAGACCCTCAAGAACCGCATCCTGCTCGAGAACTACTATCTGCCGGGTGCCCTCGAGCAGGCCGTCGAAGCCTTCGTCGAGCATTACAACCACCGCCGATACCACGAGAGCATCGGCAATCTCACCCCGGCCGACGTCTATCTCGGGCGCGGCCAGGACACGCTCCGGGAAAGGAGGAAGATCAAGGAGCAGACCCTGAAACAGCGCCGCTTGCTCAACCAGAGACAGGCCGCGTAGAATCGAAACCGATGAGCCAGATCCTCCAAAGGCACATCACGTCAAGACGCCCATTTTATCTGACGACGGACACCTCCTCCCCGTCGTAGAGGTGAAGGAAACCCCGGATCTTCTCCTGAGTGTAGAGTTCCGCACACTTGTCCTCGAACATGCGAATACGGATCATCCGTTGCAGCAGGTCGAGCGCGTGATCCCGCGACAGCCTTGGTTTCAGGGAGGCGTCCTTCATTTCTTCTCGTCGCTTTCCAGAGTGGAGATGTCGCCTTCAGAAAGGCCAAGTTCGCGCGCCTTCAGGAGCCGGCGCATGATCTTGCCCGACCGTGTCTTCGGCAAGTTGGCGCGAAAGGCGATGGCGCGCGGCGCGACCGCCGGACCGAGGCGCTTGCGTGCGTGGCCGATCAACTCACGCTGCAGCACCTCGTCGCCCTCGAAACCGGAATTCAGCGTAACGAAGGCCTTGACCACCTCGCCGGCGATCGGATCGGGAATGCCGATCACGCCTGCCTCGGCCACCGCCGGGTGCTCCATCAGCGCACTTTCAACCTCGAAGGGGCCGATCAGATGGCCGGCGCTCTTGATCACGTCGTCGGCGCGGCCGACGAACCAGAAATATCCGTCCGCGTCGCGGCGGACGAGGTCGTCGGTCAGATACCAGCCCTGGCGGAAGCACTTCGCATAACGTTCCGGCTCGTTCAGATAGGCCCGCATCATTGAAGGCCAGCCGGCCCGGAGGGCCAGTTCGCCTTCCTCGTCCGGCGTCTCGATCACGCGGACGCCGCTTTCGGTGCGTTCCACGACCGCCGCCTCGATACCGGGCAGGGGCCGGCCCATGGAGCCCGGCTTCACATCCATCGCGGCATAATTGGCGATCATGATCCCGCCGGTCTCCGTCTGCCACCAGTTGTCGTGGAATGGCCGTCCGAAGGTCTCCTTGCTCCAGACCACGGCCTCGGGATTGAGCGGCTCGCCCACGCTGGACAGGAAACGCAGCTTCGAGAGATCGTACTTCGCGGCGACCTCAGCCCCCGTCTTCATCAGCATGCGGATGGCTGTCGGCGCGGTGTACCAGACGGTCACCGCTTGATCCTGAAGGATGCGATACCAGCGCTCGGCATCGAACTCTTCGTGGTCGACAATCATCGTGCAGCCATTCGTCAGCGGCGAGATGATCCCGTAGGAGGTTCCCGTGACCCAACCCGGATCCGCCGTGCACCAGAAAACATCGTCTTCGTGCAGGTCCAGCGCCACACGCCCGGTGATGTTGTGCGCGACGACTGCCTCGTGGACATGGACGGCGCCCTTCGGCCGGCCGGTGGTGCCGGAGGTAAAATGGATAAGGGCCGTGTCCTGGGGACGTGTCGCGACAGTCTGGAATTCCGGCGAAGACCGGGCGAGCGCGGGCTCGAGGCTGAGGCAGCCTTCCGGCAGATCGTCGCCGCCCAGCAGCAGCACATGGCGAAGACCGGGAATCTCCGTGTGCCAAGTGGCGACCTTGCGGCGGTAGAGGCGCTCGGTGGTGATCAGGACCCGGGCGTCTCCGATCTCCATGCGCGTCCGGATCGGCTCCGGCCCGAAGGCCGAGAACAGTGGTGAGAAGACGGCGCCGGCCTTCAGTGTTCCCAGGGCGGCGACATACAGTTGGGGCTCCCTGCCCATGAGCCCGAAGACGGTCTCGCCGGGGCGAACCCCGAGGCTCGCCAGCAGGCTGGCGAAGCGGTTGGTAGCCTGCCGCAGATCCTCGTATGTATATGTCGTAGCGGCGCCGTCGCGGCCAATCCAGCGCAGGGCGGCCTTGCCGCCGCGGCCGTGGAGGACGTGGCGGTCGACAGCCTCGAAGGCGATGTTGAGTCCGCCGCCGGTGAGCCCGTCCAGCAAGGCGCGCGCGACGTTCCAGTCAAATGCGGAAGCGGCCTGTTCGTAGTTTCCGAGGTTGGCGCCTTCGCGTTCGGCAACCGTTTTCTGGATGACGGGATATGGCGTCACGGATGCCTCCATCAGCGATTCTCCGGCAGCGCAGCGATATGGCCGGTTTCGACGAGTGCGTGCGTCGCCGCCCGGGCGGCCTCGATCCGCCGCACCGCGCCCTCGAACAGTTCGGCCTTGCTCAGTTCGATCCGCGCCAGCCCTTCCGACAGAGCCGCCGATCCGACGGCCGCAGCGACCCGCGCGGCAATATGGATGTCGTCGGTGCGCGGCAGGATACTGCGCTCGCCCAGGCTGCGCTCGGGAACGGCTTCGGACAGCGCGGCAGCGCCTGCGCGCGCCATCGGGTCACTGATCATCCGCGCGCGGACATCCAGTGCGCCCCGGAAGACGCCGGGAAAAGCCAGGGAGTTATTGACCTGGTTCGGGAAGTCGCTGCGGCCGGTCGCCACCAGCCGCGCACCCGCCCGGAGCGCCGCCGTGGGGTCGATTTCCGGCACCGGATTGGCGCAGGCGAAGACGATGGCGTCGGACGCCATGCGGCCGATCCATTCCGGACGGATGGTATCGGGCCCCGGCTTCGAGAATGCGAGACAGACGTCGGCGCCGTTCAGCGCGGCTTCGATGCCGCCCGACACCCGCTCTGCGTTGGTTTCGCTGCAGATCGCCCACTTTTCAGTCAGCAGGTTGGCCTTCCCCTCGATGTCGGCGCGGCCCGCATGGAGCGTCCCGACGCTGTCGCAGGCAATAACCTGCCGGCCCTCGACGCCCTCGGCGCGAAGCAGATTGTAGACGGCCGTGTTGGCCGCGCCGATGCCCACAAGCGCAATGCGGACTGCGTGGAGGTCCTTGCTGACGATCCGGAGCGCGTTCCGGAGGCCCGCCAGAGCGACCATCGCTGTCCCCTGCTGATCGTCATGCCAGACGGGGATGCCGGTATCCTCGCGCAGCGCCGCCAGCACGCGGAAGCACTTGGGCTGGGCTATGTCCTCGAGATTGATCCCGCCGAAGGAAGGCGCCACGGCGCGCGCGGCGGCCACGATACCGTCGACCGTGTGCGTACCGACGCAGAGAGGCACGCCGTCGACGCCGCCGAAATACTTGAGCAGCAGCGCCTTGCCTTCCATTACCGGCAAGCCCGCTTCGGGACCGATATCGCCGAGGCCGAGGACGCGGCTGCCATCAGACAGCACCGCCACGCTGTTGGCGCGGTTGGTCAGCGACCAGACCGCCTCAGGGTCGGTGGCAATCGCGCGGCAGGCGTCGGCGACGCCCGGCGTGTACCAGACGGCGACTTCGTCGAAGCTGGCCATGGGTACCTTGGGGAGGGTCTGGATCTTGCCGCCATAGGCCCTGTGAAGACGGATCGGCCACGTTTCCTGGGAGCGCCTTTCGTCTTGCATAGCTCGTGCCTCCCCAAATTTCCCGGCCATGGGTTCTCCCCCGGCGCATGTCCGGGACGGCTTGCGACCCGGTTCTTGGGAAGAAGGTGAGGGTGAAAAGGCTTCTTGTGGTTGAGCTGGATCAAAGGCGGCGATTTTTTTATCGGGCCGGCGGCTCGATCATCGGCGTCGAGACGCACAAGGGTGGTCGGATTTGCGATTTCAGGCCAACGTCCGCGACGTAAACGAGTTGGGGTGGGGCACACTTGGAGCCCATTCCCGGCGACGACATCAGGGCCGCGGGCATCGCAATCGTACCGGTCAAGGCAAACT
This sequence comes from Minwuia thermotolerans, assembly GCF_002924445.1. NCBI lineage: Bacteria > Pseudomonadati > Pseudomonadota > Alphaproteobacteria > Minwuiales > Minwuiaceae > Minwuia > Minwuia thermotolerans. The sequence continues at coordinate 16,308 of NZ_PIGG01000057.1, read as the reverse complement.
CGCGATGAGCTGGTCGGACAGGTGCGGCGGCGTGGGCCAGGGACCTCGAGCGTGTGCGGACCGGCCGCCTAGGCTGCTTCCAGCGGCGCGGCGAAGGGCACGCCCGGGACGGCGATGCCATTCGGGCGCCCGCCTGCCGTCTGACCCTCGCAGTTCTGGATCAGGACATCCGGGAGGTCCGGACCGTCATCGCAGGCGAGCCAGAGCCGCAGCAGATGCCGTTTCCTTTCGGTTTCCGGCCAGTCCTCGAAGGCGGTGCGGCTGTGGAAGACATTGTAATTGCAGACGAACTGGATGTCGCCGGGCAAGAACTCCATGTCGAGGACCATATCTGGTTCCTTCGTGATTTCGTCGAGCATGTCGAGCGCCTCGATCTGCTGCGCGGTGAGTTTCGGCACGCCGGCAAGATCCTGGCCCTTGTGAATGGCGCTGCGCACATAGCGCGCGATCATGCGCCCGCCATGGGACATGAAGACCGGCGCCTCGGACCAGGGCTTGCGGCCTTCCGGCACCTCGCCCCAGCGGGTGAGGCAGAAGGGTTGCATCAGGACCCGCGCGAGATCGGGTCTGCGCAGCGCCAGCCTGTTGAATACCGCCGTCGAACTCGTCAGCGAACTCAGCCCGCCCGCCTTGCCGCTGCGCCAGCACAGCAGGCCGACGATGTCGGAGCCGTCGGTGTGGAATGGCAGCCGCGCGTTGGTCTGATAGCCGCGCGTGCCTGCGTCGCCGTAGTCAAGACCGAGGTTCTTCACGTGACCGAGAACATGCCCCTTGCCATTCTGGGAGCAGGGTTCGCCCATGTGCAGGCCCATACCCCAATAGGCGATGGCGGCCTGACGGATGGTCCAGCGTTCGACGGGCAGTCCGCGCAGCAGGGCAAAGCCCCGTCCGTGAAGCACGTCGTTCCTGATCCGCATGACACGCTGCAGCGCCTGCGGAGCAACATAGTGCGACGCGCGCATATCGAGCAGGTCCACGTCCCGGGCCTCAAAGTGGGCGACCGCGCTCTCGATTTCTGTGATCTCCTCGTCGCTCCAGTGCTCCAGCCAACGCTCCGTGTGCGCTGCCATGTCGGCCCCCCTCCAAGCCTGGGGCCCGTCAAAGAAGGGCAGCGCATCCTGCCGGCTGGCGGCTGCTGTGGCGGAAGATGTCGTGTGCAATGGCCAGTCTCCCAACCGGTTGGCAATGGGCAAGTCGGAGCGCCGCTTTTCGGTATGCTCCCAACGGATCACAGTCTTCCATTCCTGTCGCGTGACTGCAAATGTCCCACGGGGGCTGGTGGTGCGAACCATGGCCCGGCGCGGCGCAATGGCCGCCTGTTCCGGGAAACGGCTGTCACCGAGTTCGTTCAGAAATGCGTGTTGCAACCTACAACCTTCAGAACCTCAGGCTTCGCCGACGGGAAGGCCGTCTGCTTCTTGACGGCGCGGTCGATCATGACGACCGCGACAGGTCGCGTCGGGTCGATCTCGATATCGCAGACCGAAAGGAAACGGCGAGAGTGATCAAGTCGGCGCAGGCCGAGGTCGTCGCCTTGCAGGAGGTCTTTGATCTTGCTGCACTCGACTTCTTTCATGACGCTTTTCTCCTGGAGGCCGGCCCGCCGGTATATCCCTTTCGCTATTACCATGCGGGAAACGACGGCCATGGCCGGAACATCGCGGCCCTGTGCCGCCACCAGCCTCGCGCCGTCATAAGTCATGCGGACCTGACCGGCACCGATCTGGGTGTTGCGGGTTCCCCAGAAGCGCTGCCGGACGGGCGGCTGTTTCGCCGTGACTGCCTGGAACTGGATTTCGACGCCGTGGCGCTGTTCGTCTGCCATTTCAAGGCGCCTTATCCGGATCCGGAAAAGGCCCACGCCGTAAGGGAAACAGAGGCTCGTGCCGTCCGGCACATCATCGAAACGCGCTTCACCGCACCCGAGAATGAACGATGGATCGTGCTCGGGGATTTCAACGAGCCTGCTTTCGAGCCGGAGTTTTCCCGATCCGCCCTCCACCCACTAGGAAAGGGATTCTCGGTGGATCTGATGGATCGGATGACGCCTGGAATGGACTGGACGTATGAAATGCCCGGGACGCATCTGCACACGCGGCCCGACCGGATACTTGTCTCACCAAGGCTGGCGGCGGAATACCCGGACGTACGGCCGGAAATCGTGCGGACCGGCATGGGCAGTTCCGTTGCCGGCGGGGCTTCCGACGGCAGCGCGCCGCAGCACCGTGGCCATGCAAGCGATCATGCACTGGTCTATGCCGAGTTTCCGGGCCTGTAGGCGCGTCCGCACTGCGATGGACAGCATTTACCGGCGGCAAGGGGCCCGAACCGGGCGCCGAAGGTCCCGGGCTGTCCGTTGCTGTTAGCCGCCGCGACGTTCTCAGGAAGATGGCAGAAGCCGGCCTGATGGGGGGCACGATCAATCCCGCCTATGGCGGCGCTGGCACCGATTTCGTCTCCTATGTTCTCGCCATCGAGGAGATTGCCGCGGCGGATGGTGGCCTGTCGAACATCATCGTCGATGTCCGTACCGACGAGGTGAAGGTCATCGGGCCGATGACGAAGGAGGAGAAACAGAAGCGGGACCGGCTCATCCGGATCAAGGACACTTGCCGCGAGGAGATCGGGATCCTCGAGGAAAAACTCTCGCACGAGACGCTGAGCCCGGATCTGCGCGCCAAGTTCGAGGGATACCTGGCAACGCACAGGCGCATCCTGAGACAGGCCCGCGAGGTTTTCCCCGACGAGCAGGAAGCGGCCTACAGGGCGCGGTACAAGGAAGCAGCCGGCGATTAGTGGCGATCTGGGTGTCTTGAAGGCGCGGCGTCGCAATGCCCTTGATCGATGAAGTCATGACAGAGCGCCTCGGCAAAGGGGCAGTGCTTCTCGACGGCTTTTCGGCGTGAAGAACGGCAGGATCAGTCGTCGGAGGGCCGTGTGGTGCTCGGCGGCTCATCGTTTCACGCCTTCGCTGCAGTCGGATCGCCACCAATGCGTTCTTGTGTCGAGGTCGAATATACGAATACCATTCGAACATGAGTACGATCGCGGCGATAAGCCATGAATCGAAGGGCGCACCCCGCGCCGGCCCGCAGTCGGTGCGCAGGGTTCTTCGCGTACTGGAACGTCTGGCGGTGGAGAACGAAGGTGTGTCGCTGGCGGAACTCGCGGCCGTGACCGAGACGCCGAAGACGAGCCTGATTGGGCTGCTACAGGGGCTGACGGCGGAGAATTGTCTGGCCCGGGACGGGGCCGGGCACTACCGGCTGGGGCCGCAATTCCTGGCTTTGGCGACACGGGTGGTTTTCGGTCGCGAACTCGTTGCGACCCTGCGGCCCGTCCTGGCCGAACTCGCGGCGGCGACGGGGGAGACTGCGGTGCTGGCCGCATTGTCCGGGGACGGCAAACGGGTGACTTATCTGGACCGCGTCGAAAGCGACAACCCGATCCGCTATGCCGTACGCGTCGGCGAGCAGCGGGAGATGCACTGCACGGCGGGCGGCAAGATTCTGCTCGCCCATTTCGACAACGAAGCCCTCGATCGCTACCTCGCGAATGCCGAACTCAGGGCGTTCACCGACCAGACGATCACGAGCCGTCGGAAACTGCGGACCGAACTGAAGCGAACACGGGCGGAAGGACTTGCCCGGACCTGCGACGAGGGTGTCGTCGGAGCCAGCGCCATTGCGGCGCCTGTCCTGGCACCCGATGGTTCGGTCGCGGCTGCGCTGCTCATCGCCGGTCCGACAGAGCGGATGCGCCGGGCAGCGAAAGACAACGAGCGCTCGCTGCGGGAGGCGGCGGCCCGTTGCAACTGGAATACATCAACGACCACGGGGAGGGATCGTTCATGAGCGTGGATTTCACGCCCGAACAACTGCAGATCCGCGACAGCGTCGAACGGCTCTGCGCTGGGTTCGGCGACGAATACTGGCTCGCCCGTGACGACGACGGGGTCTTTCCTGAGGACTTCTGCCGGGCGATTGCCGATCAGGGATATATGGGTATCGCCATGCCCGAGGAATATGGCGGCTCCGGGCTCGGCATCACGGAGGCGGCGCTGATGATGCAGGCCATCAGCCAGTCCGGCGCTGGCAATGGCGGCGTCTCATCGGTCAGCATCACGGTTTTCGGTCTGAATCCCGTGGTCCGCTACGGCACCGAAGAACAGAAGCGGCGCATGCTGCCGCCGATCATCAAGCGCGAGGATATCGCCTGCTTCGGCGTGACCGAGCCGAACACAGGCCTCGACACCACGCGGCTCAAGACACGTGCGGTCCGAAAGGGCGACCGCTATGTCGTGAATGGCCAGAAGATCTGGACTTCCACCGCGCAGGTCGCAAACAAGATCCTCCTGATCGCGCGGACATCGGAAGAAAGCGAAACGAGCAAGCCGATAGATGGTCTGAGCCTGTTCTACGCCGATCTCGACCGCTCGAAAGTCGAAATACAGCGGATCCCGAAAATGGGCCGCAAATGCGTGGATTCGAATTCGGTCTTCTTCGATGGGTTGGAGATCCCGGTCGAGAACCGGATCGGCGAGGAGGGCAAGGGCTTCCGCTACCTGCTTCACGGGATCAACCCCGAGCGCATCCTGATCGCCGCCGGTCTCGTCGGGCTGGGCCGGGCCGCTATCAGGCGCGCGACCGACTACGCCAACGACCGCGAGGTGTTCGGCCGTCCCATCGGCATGAACCAGAGCATCCAGCACCCGCTGGCGGAAAGCTGGGCCGAACTCGAGGCAGCCAACCTCATGGCGTTCCGCGCCGCCCAACTCTACGACCGCGGCGAGGATGCCGGCGCGATGGCCAACGCCGCCAAGTACCTTGCCGGCGAGGCGACCTTCAAGGCCTGCACCAATGCGGTGATGACCCATGGCGGCATGGGCTATGCCAAGGAGTACCATGTGGAACGCTATCTCCGGGAATGCCTGATCCACCGGATCGCGCCGATCACGCCCCATCTGATCCTCTGCTACATCGCCGAGCGGGTGCTGGGCCTGCCGAAATCCTACTGAGATGGCGGATCGAACAGCCTTCGCGGCAAGGCCGCTGGACGGGGTCCGTATTGTGGACCTCTCGAACCTGCTCATGGCGCCCTATGCGACGATGATCCTTGGCGACATGGGCGCGGATATCGTCAAGGTCGAGGCCCCGGAAGGCGATCCGGTGCGTGGCATCGGCCCGCAGCGCCATCGCGGCATGGGCGCGATCTTTCTGAACGTCAATCGGTCCAAGCGAAGCATCGTTCTCGACCTGAAGCAGTCGAGCGGTCTGGACGCCATGAAGGCGCTGCTGAAGACGGCGGACGTGCTGATCTACAACCGCCGCCCGAAGGTCATGGAGCGGCTGGGGCTCGGCTACGAGACCGCGGCTGCCATCAACCCGCGCCTGATCTACGCCGGCCTTTACGGTTATGGCCAGAACGGCCCCTATGCCGCGAAGCCGGCATTCGATGACCTGATCCAGGGCGCGATCGGAATCCCCAGGGTTGCGCACGAGGTCTACGGCCATTCGCCTGACTACGTGCCGACCGCCATCGTCGACCGCGGTGTCGCGCTGTGGGCTGTCGGGCAGATCAACGCCGCTCTCTTCCACCAGTCGCGGACCGGGCAGGGCCAGCGCCTCGACATGCCGATGTTCGAGATGATGGCCGGCTTCATGCTGGGCGATCACCTGGCCGGGGAGACCTTCGTGCCACCGATCGGTCCGATGGGCTACGGCCGTATGCTGACCCCGGACCGGCGTCCCTATGAGACGCGCGATGGCCATGTCTGCGTCCTGATCTACACCGACCGCCAGTGGCGCGCCTTCTTCTCCGCCCTCGGCCGGCAGGAGGACTATGACGCCGATCCCCGCTTCCGGGACATCACATCGCGGAACGAGAATATCGCTTCCATTTACGCCGACCTTGCCGGGATTCTGAGGACGCGGACGACGGCCGAATGGCTCGATCTGATGGACGAAGCAGATATCCCGGCCATGCCCATGAACAGCCTGGAGGACCTGCTCGCGGACCCGCATCTGGAAGCGACGGGATTCTTCCGGGAGGTCGAGCACCCCAGCGAGGGCCGCCTCCGTGAGATGGCGGTTCCCAGCAGCTGGTCCGTGACCCAGCCTGCGCCCTCACGTCATGCGCCACAGTTGGGGGAACACAGCGAGGAAATCCTGACCGACGCCGGCCTCGACGCCGCTCGCATCGCCGCGATGCTCTCCACCGGAGCGACCGCCGTTCCGTCTGCAGACCCGAATAACCACTGAGAGGGGAGGAATGCGCCGATGGCCGGTCTCTACTACGAACAGTTCGAAGTCGGCATGGAGTTCAACCATCCGCTGACGCGCACGGTGACCGAGTACGACAACATCCTGTTCTGCGCGATGACACACAATCCGCAGCCGCTGCACCTTGATGAGGAGTTCGCGAAGAAGACCGAGTTCGGCCAGCGGCTGGTTAACAGCCTGTTCACGCTTGGCCTGGTCATCGGCGTCACAGTTGCCGACACGACGCTCGGCACCACCATCGCCAATCTCGGCATGACGGACGTCCGCTTCCCCAATCCGGTATTCCATGGCGACACCATCCACGTGGTGACGCGGGTGAAGAGCATGCGAGAGAGCCGTTCGCGGCCGGAGGCCGGCATGGTCGAGTTCGAGCATTTCGGTCTCAATCAGCGCGATGAGGAGGTGGCCTACTGCGTCCGCACGGCCTTCATGCGCAAGCAGGTGGCTTGACCATGCTCCGCTCCAGGAAAGCCAGAGCAGCGCTGCGATCGCGGCTCTCCGTGACATAAGCTTCCAGCACTTCACCTTCGTGATAAACGACCCGCCAGAGATGGCGTCGCTCGCCGTTGGTCCGGACGAAGATCTCGTCCAGGTGGCATCGCCACTGGAGGTGCTGGCGAGCCGTCCGCCGCTGCTGCTTTCGGAGTTCCGCGGCAATGATCGGCCCGAAGCGGTTCCACCAGAACCGTATCGTCTCAAGGCTGACCTCGATGCCCCGTTCATGCAGCAGGTCTTCGACCTGGCGAAGGGAAAGCGGGAAGCGAATGCAAAGCAGGACTGCGGTCCGGATCACCGCCGGTGAGCTGTCGAAATAGCGGAAGGGGATTGCACATCCAACCAGCCTAGCCGACGCCATTCAGACCGGCGGCAATTTTGCTCTGACAGTGCCCCGCCATACCTGTCCAACGGACCGAGAATAGCTCGAATTCATTCGCCAAATGAATGTTGGCGCGATCAAATAGCATTGGACTGAATGTTGGACGCTGGCAATGCTTTTCATTGCCATGGGGTGCCCAGCTGCACGTACTGCCGGGCCCCAATACATTCGGGGAGGAGTTCATGCTGGCGCTTGCGGAGATCAGCGAAGCCGCCGCCGAGGCATTGGGGGATCGCACGGCGATCGTCTACCGTGACCGGCGCTTCAGCTTTGCCGAAGTTGCAGATCGCTCGCGGCGGCTCGCGAATTTCCTGCTTTCGAAGGGTCTGACCATTCACCGCGAACGCGGTGACCTGCAGAACTGGGAGAGCGGTCAGGATCACGTCGCCCTCTATATGTACAATTGCAATGAATACATCGAGAGCCTTCTGGGTGGCTACAAGGCCCGGGCCGTGCCGTTCAACGTCAATTTCCGCTACGTTCGCGAAGAGCTTGTGTACCTGCTGAACGACGCGCGTGCGAAAGCCATGATCTACCACGCCGCCTTCGCGCCGATGGTCAAGGAAGTCAGGAGGCTCGTGCCGACACTTGAAGTCTTCATCCAGGTCGAGGATGGCTCCGGCCACAGTCTGCTTGATGACACCTATGACTATGAGACCGCGCTGGCGGAGAGCAATTCCGGACCCACCGGAATGACTTGCTCGCCGGACGACATTTTCATGCTCTATACGGGCGGCACCACAGGCATGCCGCGCGGCGTGCTCTGGCGTCAGGCCGACGCCTATGTGAGCCAGATGGGTGGCCTGATCGACGGGGACAGGGCCGTCAGCAGCATCAAGGAAGTCGTCGAGCGCGCGGTCGGTTCGAAGCACCAGGTGATCTTCGTGCCGCCACCCTTCATGCACGGCGCGGGAAAATACGTCGCTCTTCGGGCGCTGTACGAAGGGAATACGGTGTTGATCCAGAGCATTACCGACCGGCTGGATCCGTCGGACATTCTCGGGCTGGTCGAGAAGGAGCGGGCCAACCTTCTGCTGGTGATCGGCGACGCCTACGGGCGGCCGCTGCTGGAGGAACTGGACCGTGGCGACTACGATACGAGCAGCCTTCGTTTCATCGCCAATACAGGCGCGATCCTCTCGCCGGCGGTCAAGCGGGCACTGATGGAGCGAATTCCCCGGCTCACCATTGTCGACACGCTGGGGTCGTCCGAGACCGGTGTGCAGGCGCTGCACGTCACCGGCGGCAGGCCCTCGGCGGGGAAGGGGGATTTCCGGACGATTCCGGGCACTGCGGTCCTCGACGCGGAGCGAGGACGCCGGCTTGAACCCGGCACCGGCGAAGTGGGCTGGCTCGCCAAACACAACTTTGTGCCTCTGGGCTATCTGGGCGACCCGGAGAAGACGAGAGAGACCTTTCCGGTGATCGACGGCATTCGTTACGTGGTCGGCGGCGACCGGGTCCGGCTGCTCGCGGACGGACAGATCGAGTATCTCGGCCGGGATTCCATGACGATCAATTCGGGCGGCGAGAAGATTTTCGCTGAAGAAGTGGAACGGGCGCTGCGCCACCATCCCAAGGTGGCCGATGTGCTCGTCGTCGGGCGTCCGAGCGAGCGCTGGGGGCAGGATGTTGTGGCCGTGGTCCAGGGCGCGAACGGCGAGGCGGCAGCACATGACGAGCTTCTGGCGGAGGCGGCGCAGCACATCGCGCGTTACAAGCTGCCCAAGGCGTTCGTCTTCGTCGAACGGATCGGACGGCTGGCCAACGGCAAACCTGACTATGCCTGGGCGCGCAAGCAGGTGGAGGAGCACGGATGAGCGACGAAACGACCCCAATACTGGTCGGTGTCGGACAGGTTACTGACAGGCAACGCGCGCTCGAGGAACTGCCGGGTCCGGTTGGCCTGATGCAATGGGCGGCCGAACAGGCCTTCGACGAGGCGAAGATCGACCGCAGACGCGCCGCCGAACTCGACACGGTCGTGGTGATCCGCGGATTTCGCGAGTCCACACCGAACTCGCCGGCTTCGCTGGCCCGTCGCCTCGGTGCGGACCGCGCCCGGGGCTGGCTGATGCCGAACGGCGGCAACGGCCCGCAATATCTGGTCAACCGCTACGCGGAGGCCATCGCCCGCGGCGAGAACCGCTTCGTCCTCCTGGCCGGCGCGGAAGCCCGCGACAGCGTCCGGCGTCTGAAGAAGGCCGGCCGGCCCATTGACTGGAGCGAGCCGCCGGACACGGAAGCCGGGTACCTGATCCCCGAACCGGAGATGCAGAGCGGCTACGAAAGGGCCCATGGCGTCTTCCTGGCAGCCCATGTCTATCCGCTGTTCGAGAACGCCTACCGTCATCGCCTGGGCCGCACGATCGACGAGCACCAGTTGGAAATGGGCCGGCTGTTCGCCCGTTTCAGCGAGGTGGCCGCCGAAACGCCGGGCGCCTGGTTCCCGGTTCGTCGCAGCGCCGAGGAGATCGCGACGCCGAGCGACGCCAACCGCTTCGTCGGCTGGCCTTATACGAAATTCATGAACGCCATGAACAATGTCGACCAGTCGGCGGCGATCCTGATGACTTCGGTCGGTCATGCACGCGAACTCGGCGTGCCTGAAGACCGTTTCGTCTACCTGCACGGCTGTGCCGACACGAACGAGGCCATGTTCGTGACCGACAGGCCGAACTTCCACGAATCCCCGGCCATCCGGACCCTGGGCCGGGAATCGCTGTCGATGGCCGGGCGGTCCATCGACGAGATCGCGCATTTCGATCTTTATTCCTGCTTTCCGTCCGCCGTCGAGATCGCGCGGGACGAACTCGGCATTCCGGAAGGCGATCCGCGGCCGCTCACGGTGACCGGCGGATTGCCCTATCATGGCGGCGCGGGGAACAACTACGTCATGAACGCCATCGTGACGATGGTGCAGAAACTGCGCGCGGTGCCCGGCGATTTCGGCATGGTGACCGCGAACGGGGGCTATCTGACCAAGCACGCCGCGGGCATCTACTCGACCGCGCCTTCGCCGTCCCTTGACGGCGCCGGCTGGGCCAGGCGCGATCCGGCCGAATATCAGGCGGAGATCGACGCGCTCGCGCACCCGCCGGTCATCCGGGAGGCCGAAGGCGACGCCGTCATCGAGACATACACAGTGGCCTATGGGCGAACGGGCGAGCCGGAAGCCGGCATCCTTATCGGTCGGATGGGCGACATCGATGACCTCTCCGCGCCCCGTTTCGTCGCCAACACGCCGGCGGACCCGGATCTGCTGGCGGCCATGACCCGCGAGGATTTCGTGGGGCGCCGCGGCCGGGTCGCCAACACCGGAAAGCGGAACATCCTCAGATTCTGAAACGGCGTCAACGCCCCTTCCAGACAGGTTCCCGTTTCTCGACGAAGGCGCGTGGACCCTCCCTGAAATCCTCCGTTTTTGCCAGATCGCGTATGGCCTGGGTGCTGTCGCGCCAGAGCGTTGCGTCATCGTCGGTCACGGAACGCGCGGCTATTCCGCGGGCGGCCTGCACGGCGAGTGGCGCATTGGCGGCAATTCGTCCGGCAAGGGCCAGCGCCGCCTCCCGCACGTCCGTCGTCGGCACGACCCGGTTGACCAGGCCGAGTTCGTAGGCGCGGACCGCCTCGATAGGGTCACCGGTGAGCAGCAGTTCCATGCCGGCGGCCATGCCGACCGCACGTGGCAGACGAAAAAGCCCGCCCGCGGCGGGCACGAGGGAGCGCTTGACTTCCGGCACCCCGAAGCGCGCCGCCTCGCCGGCGACGATGAGGTCGCAGGCGAGTACGATCTCGCAGCCGCCCGCCAATGCCGGACCTGCCGGAGCCGCGATCAGGGGTTTCCGCCGTTCGCGGCGAACGATGCCGCCGAAGCCGCCGCGTTCGGTCGAGAGATCCCGGCCAGCGCCGGACGAGATCGCCTTGAGATCCGCACCGGCGCAGAAGACCGGGCCGTTCGCGGCGATCACGCCGGCCCGGAGGTCGTCGTTGTTCTCGAACGTGTCCAGCGCCGCTTCGATGCCGGCGGCCATCGCGCCGTCAATCGCGTTGCGGCTCTCGGGCCGGTTCAGCGTGATGATGAAGATGTGTCCGCGTGTCTCGGTCTCGATGACGGCCATGGCGCTTTCCCCTATCCGGTGTGCGATCAGGGTGTGGAGCGCTTCCCATTCGATCAAATGCAATCGAGGCCGGTTCTCATTCCCGGATGGTATGAAGAAAGTGATCGCGCAGCACTTCGAACATGCCGCTTGCCGCAGGCGTCATGCCGCGGCTGCCCGAGCCGGCCACCGCCAGCGACTGCGAAGGCATGCGAACGACGTCCTCGAACACCAGGAACTCGCGTCGCAGATACGCGTGTTCCTGATCGAGTGTCACGATCGGTGCGTAGGCATCGGTGGCTCGTACGAGCCGCCGAACGAGACTGAAGCCGTCGACACGGTACCGCGGCTGGAACCGGGTCAGTCCGTTCCGGGCGTATATCTGGGCGATGTCGGTCAGCATGGGATCCATGGTGGTCGGGATCACCGCCGGATAGCTCAGGACATCGGCCTCCGTGACCCGCTCGGCGCTCGCCAGCGGATGGTCGGGCCTGAGCAGCATGATGCAGTGGAAGTCGGCGATGCGCAGGACCGACAGTTCCGACCAGCGTTCGAGCTGCCGCAAGGGGGCAATGACGAGGTCGAGTTCGCCGACCACCACGCGCGGCGCCAGGTTGTGGACGCTGTCGTGGTAGACTTCGATGGCGATTCCGGGATGAGACGACGCGAAGGCCGCGATGCCGTCGCCCACGAAGTTGCGGTAGGCGGCCGGGGCGATGCCCATCCTGAGAATGCCGCTTTTCAGCGTCTTCATCTCCGAGATGCTGGCGATCAGTTCGTCGGCGTCCGCGAGAATTCGCTGCGCTTTCTCGACAAAGGTCCGGCCCGCATCGGTCACGCGGACCCCGCGTGGCAATCGCTGGAACAGTTCGACGCCGACCTCCGCCTCCACGTCCGCAATGCTGCGCGTCAATGCGGACTGGGTGATATGGAGCGTATGCGCCGCCGGCGTGATTCCTTCGGCCCTCGCAACCTCCACCACATGTCTCAGCCGTCTCAGGTCGATTGCCATGACTCGCATTCTGTCCGCGAATGGCGACCTGTAAAGAAGGAATTGGTGTGCATGGCGAACCGCGCCTAGCATTGTCCGTCGGGGAGTGAGCGTGGCCCGAAGAGGCTTCCGTTCATTCAGTAAAAAGCCGGCCGACGGTTCGCCCTGTCAAAGAGCAGAAGGCTTCGGGTCCCGGGATTGCCGGCGGCCGATACCAAGAACAACAACAAGAACAAGATCGAATATGGGGAGAACGCCATGAAAATGTCGAAACTGTTGCCCGGGCTGGCGCTGGCCGCCACGCTTGCGGCGGCGCCGGTCGTGGCCAAGGAGCTGCGAGTCGCCAACATCCTTGGCTCGGAAGGTGCGGTCGCGGAGGGTTATGACTATTTCGCCGAGAAGGTGAAGGAAAAGACCGACGGCGGCATCACCATGGAGCTCACCCATGGCGGCCTGTTGCTCAATGCCTCGGGCGTGTTGACCGGGGTGCCTGACGGCATCGCCGACATCGGGTTTCTCGTGCCGCCCTATTTCCCGGGCGAGCTGCCGGAATTCAACCTGATCGGCAATGCGAGCATCGTCGGCCGGGACGCCGCCGCGATGACCGGTGCGATCAGCGAGTACATATTCACTTGCGAGCCCTGCCTCGAGGAACATTCGGAGCTTGGCCACGTCTATCTCGGCTCCTACTCGACGACGCCCTATCACATTCAGGGCACGCGCCCGGCGGGGACCATCGAGTCGCTCAAGGGTATGAAGATGCGCGTCGGCCTGCCCTCCCAGGGACGGTGGGCGGAGCACTTCGGTGGTATCCGGGTCGCCATTCCGGGTCCGGAGGCTTTCGAGGCGATGTCGACCGGCACGATCGACGCGGTGCTCTTCTCGTTCGCGGAGTTCTTCAACCAGAGCACGGTCGAGGTCGCCACTCACGTCACGTTGCTGCCGATCGGCGTCTTCAATTCGACGGCGCCTTTCAGCGTCAGCAAGACCACTTGGCGCGACCTGAGCGTCAGCGAACGTGCGGCCATGCTGGAAGTCGCGCCGTATGCCCTGGCGAAGATCGTTGCCGGCTATGAGCGCGACGTGACCCGCGCGAAGAAGGTCGCCGGGGAGCGCGGCATCGAATTGATAAAGCCCAGCCCGGAACTGGTGAAGGCATCAAACGAGTATATCGAGACGGACGTCAAACTCGGCATCGAAGAGGCGGTGAGGACCACTGGCGTTGAGAACGCGGAGGCGAAGATGGAGCGCTACATGGGCCTCATCGAAAAGTGGAAGAAGCTGACCGCCGACGTGGACCCAATGGATACCGATGCCCTTGGCGCGCTCTATTGGCGGCACATCCAGGGCAAGGTCGATCCGGAAACCTACGCGGTGCAGTAGGCGAACGGAAGGGCGCGCCGGCCCGTCCCGTGACCGGGCGGGCCGGCTGTTGCGAGAGATACTCTGAGGCCAGCATGAAACTCGATATTGCCTACCCGACCCGGCGCGAAGACATCGTCTTCCGCGATCTGGTGGAGAAATATGCGAAGACGCAGCCGGACCGCATCTTCGCCCAGTTCGAGGACGGCTCGATCTGGACCTGGGGAGAATTGCGAGAGAAGGCGGTCCATATCGCCCGCGGGCTCAGGGCGCTGGGCGTCAGCCAGGGCGATCACGTGATTTCCTGGCAGCCCACCTCCGCCGACGCCATCCGTACCTGGTTCGGCATCAACTATCTCGGGGCGGTCTACGTGCCTTTCAACACGGCCTATCGCGGCGGTGTGCTGGAACACGTCGTCTGGCTCTCCGACGCGAAGCTGGCTGTGGTTCACGCCGACCTGCTGGGACGAATGGGCGAAGTGAACCCCCACGACGTGAAGACCATCGTGGCGGTCGGGGGCGAGGCGCGGCCTGTGGAAGGCTACGAGGTGCTGGATCAGGCGGCGCTTTCGCCTGGCCCGCCGCCTGGCGCCGACGAGGCGCCGCCTGAGCTGGAACGCCCGATAGAGCCCTGGGACAATCAGTCGATGATCTTCACGTCCGGGACCACCGGTCCATCCAAAGGCGTGCTGTCCTCCTACAAGCAACTCGGTATGAGCGGCAATATTCTCTACTACTGGCTGACTGCAGATGACCGCGCCCTGGTGAACCTGCCCCTGTTTCACATTTCCGGCACGACGCTGCTGACCCGGATGCTGGCTATCGGCGGATCGATTGCCGTGGTGGAGTCATTCCGCACCGAGGAGTTCTGGTCGGTCATCCGGCGCCTCGGCGTGACCTGCACGCTGATGATGGGCTCCATTTCGACGTTCCTCATGAAGTTGCCGGAGGATGACGATCAGCGGAACTCGCCCCTTAAATCCGTCCTGATCCCGCCGCTGACCTCCGAGGTGATCGCCTATGCGAAGCGCATCGGCGTGGACTGGTACACGACCTTCAGCATGACCGAAGCCAACGTCCCGCTGATTTCTCGGCCGAACCCGGAGAAACCCGGCACATGCGGCCGGATCCGCCGCGGCGCCGAGGTTCGGATCGTCGACGAACACGACAACGAGGTCCCGGTCGGCGCGGTTGGCGAACTGATCATCCGCGACGATGAACCCTGGGCGCTCTGCAGCGGCTATCACAAGAACCCCGAAGCTACGGCGAAAGCCTGGCGGAACGGCTGGTTCCACACAGGCGACGCCGTCCGCCGCGATGACGACGGGGATTTCTACTTCGTCGACCGGCTCAAGGACGCGATCCGCCGGCGGGGCGAGAACATCTCCTCCTACGAAGTGGAAGTCGAGGTCAATGCGCACCCAGACGTTCGGGAGGCAGCCGCCATTGCCGTGGCTTCCGAGCACGGCGAGGACGAGGTCATGGTCGTGGTGATGCCGGTCGAAGGACGCACGATCGACCCGAAGGCGCTGGTGGAATTCCTTATCCCGCGCATGCCGCATTTCATGGTCCCTCGCTATGTCAGGGTCATGAAAGAACTTCCGCGGACGCCGACCACCAAGGTGCAGAAGGTCAGGCTGCGGGAGGCGGGCGTCACGGACGACACCTTCGACCGGGAGGCCGCCGGGATCCGCGTGCGTCGCCACAGTTTCCGCAAGAGCGCCTGAGAAGGCGTCGCAGCATCGCGCGCAAACGGCTGGAGGACCACCGATGGCGATCTACGAACTCCGTACCTACACGATCCTGCCAGGCCGGATGCCGGAGGCGGTGACGCTGTTCAGGGAGTCGGGATGGGCGGCGCTGGAGAAATATCAGGACAAGCTGGTTGGGTACTTTCTGGGCGACATCGGCGCCATCAACAAGGTGGTTCACATCTGGAAATTCGATGACGAGGCCGACCGGCGCAAATGCTGGAACAGCATGTTCAAGGACCCCGATGTCATGAGTTTCGCGGCGAAGTATCAGCCGCTGATACAGTATCAGGAAAACCAGCTCATGACGGCCGCGCCATGGGGCCCGCACCCCTGATGACAGGGGCGCAGACGCCATGGCCGGGGAAAGAGGAGGAACTGCGATGAGACTTGGCGTGGTGTTCCCGCAGATCGAGATCGCCGGCGATGCCGAAGCGGTGCGCCGTATCGTACTGGCGGCCGAAGAGTTGGAGTATGACTACATCCTGGCCTATGACCACGTGGTCAAAGCGGTTCATGCGGATCGAGTACCTGAGCTGGAAGGCCCCTACACGGAAAACGATCCCTTCCACGATCCCTTCGTGCTCTTTGGCTATGCTGCGGGCATTACAAAGCGCATCGAGTTCACGACCGGCGTCCTCATTCTTCCTCAGCGCCAGACGGTGCTGGTCGCCCAGCAAGCCGCCGATGTCGACATTCTCTCGGGCGGACGCCTCAGGCTCGGCGTGGGTATCGGCTGGAACTATGTCGAGTACGATGCGCTGGGCGAGAACTTCCGTACCCGCGGGCGCCGGGCCGATGAGCAGATCGGCTTTCTGCGCCGACTCTGGGAAGAACCGGTCGTTTCGTTCGATGGACGCTTCGACAGGATCGATCGAGCCGGCATCAATCCGCGTCCGAAGCGTTCGATCCCGATCTGGATAGGCGGCGTCTCGGAGCCGGCATT
>NZ_PIGG01000056.1 GCF_002924445.1 Minwuia thermotolerans | reverse complement strand
GCGCCGCCGCGGAACTGGAAGAACTCGTTGAAATCGATCAGGTCGGCGCTGACCGTGTCGTCGCCGGTGCCGCCGACCAGCATCAGCCCGCCGGTGATCCCGTCGATCAGGTTGACGCCTTCCAGTGTGTCGGTGCCGCCGGACTTCACGACCGTGCCCGAGATGTTGCCGATACTCGCGTTGATGCCCAGGGACTGGTCGTCGTAGAGGAGGGCGAAGAAGCCTTCGCCCGGCGCGATGAATTCGATCAGATTGCTGTCTGCGCCGGGCCGGATGATGTCGCCCGAACCGTCGTTCGCGCCGGGCCGAAGCGTGTCCGCGCCATTGCCGCCGATCAGCGTGTCCTGTCCAGCGCCGCCTTCCAGCAGGTCGGCGCCCTCGCCGCCGACCATGCTGTCATTGCCGGTGCCGCCGCGCAGCACGTCATCTCCGGCATTGCCGGTCAGGGTGTCGTCGCCGGCATTGCCGAACAGCAGGTCCGTATCTGCCCCGCCCGTCAGCGCATTGGCGCCGGCGTCGCCGGCCTGCGCCAGACCCGTGGAATCGAGGCCGAAGAAGATGGCGATCTGGTCGTAGGAAACCGCGCCGGCGTCGTCATAGCGGGTGGTCACGGCGATATCGTCGAAGCCGTCGCCGTTGATGTCGCCGATCATGGCGACGCCCTGGCCGAGATAGATATTGTCCACCGGTGCAGAGGTGATGGTGACGCCGTCGGTGCCGTCGATCGTGGACAGGTCGAAACTCGTCTCGGCAACCGCCTGGCCGGGGCCGAAGATGACATAGGCCTCGCCGACATTGCTGTAGCTGCCGTAGTCGACGCCTTCGGCGCCGATGACGAAATCGGCTATGCCATCGCCGTTGAAGTCGCCGCCGCCATCGATCGAGGAACCCAGCCGGTCCCCCGCCGCGAGTCCGTCGAAGGACACGCCCTCGCCGGCCTGAAGATTGGTGAGGTCCGCCTGCGCGCCGGCGGCGTTGGCGTTGCCGAACAGCAGGAAGACGCGGCCCTCATCGGTGTAGGAACCGGAGATGGCCGTCCCGGGCGCGCTGATGAGAAAATCGTCGAAACCGTCGCCATTGACGTCTTCGGTCCCGGCAATGGTCGAGCCCAGACCGTCGCCGCTCTGTCCCTGGCTGAGCTGGAAGGCGTCGCCGTTGGCGATCAGGTTCTGGAGGTCGAGATTGCCCAGCGGCTCGCCCTGGCCGAAGACGACACTGACGGTCGGGGGGCTGAAGGGCTCGCCGGCGAGGTAGTGGCTCAGGCCGATATCGTCGAAGCCGTCGCCGTTGAAGTCGCCGATGAAGCTCGCTTCGGTGCCGATATAGGAGGAAAACGCGCCGCCCTGGATGCCGATGGCGTCACCCGCAGTGACCAGCGAATCCATGGTCGCGCTGGCCGCGAAACCGCCGGCATTGCCGAAGACGACGAAGACCTGGCCGGCATTGCTGTAGCTGCCGTAATTGTAGCGGTCGTCGCTGATGATCAGGTCGTCGAAGCCGTCGCCGTTGAAGTCGCCGCCTCCGGCGATGTTCTGGGCGAAGCTGTCGAATGACGCCGAACTGCCCGCCGTCACCTTGAAGCCGTTGGTCCCGTCGAGCCCGGCGAGATCGATGTCCTGGCCGAGGCCGTTGGCGTCACCGAAGACAACCGCTACCTGACCGTTGCCGCTGACGCTGTCGGTGTAGAAGCCCGGCACGGCGACAGCGAAATCGAGGAAGCCGTCGCCGTTCATGTCGCCGACCGAAGTGACATTGTAGCCGGAGTACTCACCGCCGCCGGCGCCGCTGTCGAGGACGCCGATGGCCCCGCCGCCGGCGATCAGGCTCGATTCGGTATTGTCGAGATCGGGCGCCGCATCGCCGAACAGGACGAACGATTCGCCATTGCCGCCATTGCCGAAGGGTGCGCCGACCAGCACATCGTCCAGGCCGTCGCCGTTGACGTCGCCCACGCCGTCGCCGGACTCGCCGAAGCCGGTATTGTTCTGGCTGCTGCCGACGAAGAAGCCGTTCGTGCCGTCGATGTCGTCGACCGAGAACTGCGCCGTGGGCGTGAAGTCGAAGACGAAGTCGTCGGCCGCCAGATCGGCGACCAGCACGTTTTCCAGCACCAGCGCGTCGTCGCCGTCGAGCTGGATGGTGGTGTTCGTGCCGTCGTCGCTGGACACCCCCTGCACCTCGGCGAGATTGCTGAAGCCGAAGGCGATGAGGTCGATGACGTCCGGGCTGCCGGCGCCGGCGGTGAAGTCGGTGATGGTGTTGTTCAGCCCGATGCCGTCGCCGACGATGAACAGATCATCGCCCGCGCCGCCGGTCATCGTCGTGCCCGCGCCGAAGGTCAGCGTGTCGTCGCCGGTGGTGCCCACCACGGCCTCGAAGCCGCTGACCGTCTCGGCGTTGCCGCTGCCGTCATTGGCCACCGCACCGGTGGAGAGGTCAACCACCGCCGGCTGCAGGCCGGGCGAGAAGTCCAGCGTGTCGCTGCCGAGCCCGCCGAAGAGCGTGTCGACGCCGTCGCCGGAGAAGACCAGGTCGTCGCCGTCGCCGCCGAAGACGATGTCGTCGCCGCCATTGCCGAAGGCGCTGCCGCCGATCGTGTCGTTTCCGGCGCCGCCTTCCAGCGTGTCGGCGCCGTCATTGCCGAGCAGGGTGTCGGCGCCGTCCTGACCTTCCAGCCGGTTGGCGAACCCGTCGCCGGAGAGCGTGTCGTCCAACCCTGTGCCCGCCAGCGCCTCGATACCCGAGAACGAATCCGAATCCCCGAAGCCGTCGGTCGCGCCGCCCAGCGAAAGGTCGGCATTGACGCCCTGAGACGCGCCGTCGTCGTCGAAGGCGACCTCGTCGAAGCCGTTGCCGCCGATGAAGGTGTCGTCGCCCGCGCCGCCCAGGAACTCGTCGTCGCCGTCGCCGCCGTCGAGCTGGTTGGCGTTGGCGTCGCCCTCGATCACGTCGTCCAGCGCGGTGCCGCGCACGTGCTCGATATTGCTCAGCAGATCGACATCGCCGAAGGCGTCGCGGCCGATCCCGAAAGCCAGCGAGACGGCGACGCCGTTCTGCGCCTCGGCGAAGTTCGACTGGGCCGACGAGTAGTCGATGGTGTCCTGACCCAGCCCGCCATCGAC
>NZ_PIGG01000055.1 GCF_002924445.1 Minwuia thermotolerans | reverse complement strand
GATGCCTCCCACCAGAACATCCGGCGCGAGAAGTCGGGCTTCCTGCCCCAGGCCAGCATCACCGCCGGCGCAGGCTACGAGCATACCGATTCGCTCGCCACGCGCGCGCTGGGTCTGGAGAATCAGCAGTTCTTCGCCACCAACGCGACGGTCGAGGTGCGCCAGAACCTGTTCAGCGGCTTTTCCCGATTCGCCGGAACGGCCAGCGCCAAGGCGCTGAAGCGGGCCTCGGAGAACACCCTGGCGGCCGTGCGCCAGAACGTGATCCTGGAAGGCGTGACCGCCTATCTCAACGTCCTGCGCAACCGTGAGTTGGTCAGGCTCAACGCCGGCAACGAGCGCGCCATCCGCGAGCAGCTCGAGCTGGAGGACGAGCGCGTCACCCGCGGCTCCGGCATCAGCGTCGACGTGCTGCTGGCCAAGTCGCGCCTGCAGATCGCCAAGGAGCAGAGCATCGCCTTCGAGGGTGCGCTGAAGGATTCGATCTCCACCTATATTCAGGTCTTCGGTCACCCCCCGACCCTGGAGAGCATGGTGCCGATGCAGGTGCCGCCCTCGATGCTGCCCGAATCCAAGGAGGCGGCGGCCGAGAAGCTGCAGGCCGAGAACCCGGTGATCAAGATCGCCTCGGCCCAGGCCGATTCGGCGATGCACGAGATCGACCGGGCCCAGTCCACCTACTATCCCAGCGTCGACGTGGTGGGCAGCGCCAACATCGAGAACAACTTCGCCGGCGTCGAGGACGTGCGCCACGATTACGCCGTCAAGCTGGAACTCACCTGGCAGCTGTTCGACGGCTTTCTGACCCCGGCCAACAGCGCCGAGGCCAACGCCCGTTACAAGGAAGCGATCCAGAGCGGCCGCGACGTCAGCCGCAAGACCACCGAACTCATGGAACTCTCCTGGCATGAAATGGAAGTTGCAAAAGAGCGCGCCGAACTCTTGCGTAACGCGATGAATATTGCCGGTGAGGTCTTCCAGTCCCGAATTGAGCTGCGGGAAGCCGGAAAAGAGACGGCCATCAATGTTCTCGACGCCGAAAACGAGCTATTCAGCGCATGCATCAACTTCGTTAACGCATTCTTCGACTCTCAAGTAGCAGCGTTCCGAGTGTTGAATACCCTGGGCCGTCTGGATACGCGCGCCGTTGCGCAGTCCACGCCGGTCGATAACTCGGCAGTCGTCGCGCAGTGCGGTTTCACCCCCTCCGAAGGGGGCGGATACCAGCCGGCCCAGTAAAGCCACCGACGCGCGCCGGGCTCTGTTAGGAGAGCTTGGTACATGACCAGAGACCAGTTGCCGCCGCGTCTTTCCGACGGGTTTGCGGGACAGCAGGACTTTGCGGCTGTCTTCGATGCGTCGGGCAAGGCGAGCCTGGTCATCGACAAGGGCGCGTTCCTGCTCACGGCGGACTTCGTCCGTCAGGGGCCGGATCTGATTCTCGTCGGCCAGAACGGCGAGAAGGTTCTCGTCGTCAATTTCTTCGCTTCCGAGACGCCGCCGGACCTCTACACCCTGGGCGGCGCCCAGATCACCGGCCATCTCGCTTCCATCCTCGCCGGCCCCGCCGCCGATGGCCTGGCCCAGGCCGGCGGCGACCTCGGCGAGCCGATCGGCGTTGTCGAATCCCTGGAGGGCGTGGTCTTCGCGACCCGCGCCGACGGCAGCCGCGTGCAGCTCTCGCCGGGCGATCCGGTCTACCAGGACGACGTCATCGAAACCGGCGGCCAGGGCTCGGTCGGCCTGCGCTTCGTCGACGACACGACCTTCTCCGTCGGCGAGGACGCCCGGATGGTCCTCGACGACTTCGTCTACGACCCGGCGGCCAACACCGGCAACGCCGTCGTCAACGTGCTTCAGGGCTCGTTCTCCTTCGTCTCCGGCGCCGTGGCCAAGACGGGCGACGACGCGCTCACCGTCAAGACGCCGGTGCTCACCATCGGTATCCGCGGCACCTACGTTACCGGCCGCGGCGCACAGGAGGGCGAGGAGTCCGAGGTCGTCAACCTGCCCGACGACCAGGGCCAGACCGGTTCGGTCTTCGTCTCCAACCAGGCCGGCGGCGTGCTGCTCAGCCAGGCTTTCGAGCAGACCAGCGCCTCCAGCCAGTTCGAGGCCCCGAACCCGCCCCGGATCCTCAGCCGCGAGGAGGTCGAGGACCGCTTCTCCGACGCGCTGAACAGCCTGCCGAACTCGCCCGGCGTCGAGCGCGGCGGCCGCGACGACGACGATGGCGGCGATGACCGCCGCGACGGCGGCGGCGACGATGCCGGCGCCGCGGCCGAAGGCGAAGGCGAGGGCGAGGGCGAAGGGGAAGCCGAAGGCGAGGGCGAAGAGGAAGCCGAAGGCGAGGAAGAGGGCGAAGGCGAAGAGGAAGGCGAAAGCGAGGAAGAGGGCGAAGGCGAGGAAGAAGCCAGCAGCGAGGAAAGCGGCGAAGGCGATTCGGGCGGCGAGGACGGCGCGGACGGTGGAGACGGCGAAGGCGGCCTCGGCGCCGAGGACGGCAGCGTCGAAGGGCCGGCCGAAGGCGGCGACGCGACTGGTGATGGGGGCGATTCAGCCGACGGCGAGGAAGCTTCCGCTCCCGACGAGGGGCCGGCAAGCGACGAAGGCGGTCCCGGCGATGGCGGCGGTGACACGGCCGGCGACGGCGGTGATGCGGGCGGGGATTCCGGCGGCACCTCCGGCGGCACGACGGGCGGCGGCGGCAGCACGTCCTTCGGCACGACATCGGGCTCGACCACGGGCGGGACATCGGGCACCGGCGGCGCAACCGGCGGCGGTGGGGGTGATAGCTTCGACAGCCTGGTGGAATCGACTGCGCCGCCTTCGGGCGGCGGCGGGGGCACCGGTGGTGGCGGCGGTAGCGGCGGTGGATCCGGCGCCGGTGCTGAAGACGATGGCGGCGGCGGCGACGACGGCAACGAAGACATCGTGGCCCCGCCGCCGCCGTCGGGCCCGACCGCCGGCAATGACACGCTGAACGGCAACGCGTCGGCCAACAACATCGTCGGCGGCGGCGGCAACGACGTCCTCAACGGCCTCGGCGGCAACGACACGCTGAGCGGCGGCGTCGGCAACGACCAGCTCAACGGCGGCGAGGGCAACGATTCGCTCGACGGCGGCACGGGCGCGGACACGCTGAACGGCGGGGCCGGTGCGGACACGCTGATCGGCGGCGCGGGCGCGGACGCCATCAATGGCGGCGACGGTTCGGACACGGCGGCCTTCACCGCGACGACGAATGCGGTGAACCTCAATCTGGGCGCGGGCACGGCGGTCTCGGGCGGCGAGACAGACACGTTGAGCGGCATCGAGAACGTTCTCGGCTCCGCCTTCGCGGACACCATCACCGGCAACGCTGCAGCCAACGCGCTGAACGGCGGCGCGGGCGACGACACGCTGGCGGGCCTGGGCGGCAATGACACGCTGACCGGCGGCGCCGGCACCGATTTCGTGGACCTCAGCGGTGAGGCGGAAGGCTTCCTGGCGGCGCTCGGCACGGTCACGCTGTCCGGCGAGGGCGGCGATACCGTCTTCTCCTCCCAGACCTTCGGACTTGCGACCAGCCAGGCGGACGTGCTGTCGGGCGTCGAGGGGCTGATCGGCAGCGGTTTCGATGACAGCCTGTTCGGCGCGGCCGGAACGGGCGACACCATTTCAGGTGGCGCCGGCGCGGACGTGATCAACGGCCAGGGCGGGGACGACAGCCTTGCCGGCGGCTCGGGCAGCGATACGCTTCAGGGCGAGTCAGGCGCCGATACCCTGTCGGGCGACGAAGGCAATGACAGCCTCGTCGGCGGCAGCGGCAACGATGTTCTCAGCGGTCTGCAGGGTGACGACACCCTTGACGGCGGCGACGGCATCGACACGGCGAACTACACCGGCACCAGCAGCGGCATCGAGGTCGATCTCGCCGCCGGCACCGCGATCGACGGCGCGCTGCGCGGCAATGACGTTCTGATCGGCATCGAGAACGTCTCGGGCTCGGTCTTCGACGACACCATCGATGGCGACGCCAATGGCAACGTGCTGCAGGGCAATGACGGCGATGACCTGCTTCAGGGCCGCGGCGGCGCGGACACGCTGATCGGCGGCGCGGGTTCCGACCGGGCCGACTATTCGGAAGACGCCGCGGGCGTGAACGTCGATCTCGCCGGCAACACCGCGACCGACGGCGGCGGCGCCACGGACAGCCTGAGCGGCATCGAGAACGTTTCCGGTTCGGCTTTCGGAGACACGCTGACCGGCAACGCCGCGGCGAACCAGCTGCTCGGCAATGCCGGCGACGACATTCTGGCCGGCGCCGCCGGGGCGGACTCGCTGTTCGGCGGTCTGGGCGTCGATACGGCGGATTACTCCGCCGATGCGGCGGGGATCACGGCCAATCTGTCCACCGGTCTGGCGACCGACGGCGGCGGCGCGACGGACAGCCTGAACAGCGTCGAGAACGTCATCGGGTCGGCGAACGACGACACCGTCACCGGCGACGGGGCGGCGAACCAGCTTTTCGGCGGCGATGGCGACGACATCCTGGAAGGCGGCGCAGGGGCTGATTCGCTCGTCGGCGGCGCGGGCTTCGACCAGGCGAGCTATGCCGGGGACGCGTCAGGCGTCGCCGTGAACCTTTCCACCGGTCTGGCCACCGACGGCGGCGGCGCAACCGACAGCCTGAGCGGTATCGAGGATGTCGCCGGTTCGGACTTCGCCGACACGCTGACGGGCGACGGCAACGACAACCTGCTCGAAGGCGGCGCGGGCGACGACGTGCTGAGCGGCGGCGATTCGCCGACGCTGGCGGGCGGCGGTTTCATCGCCGATACCCTGGACGGCGGCGCGGGCACGGACTTCGCCGACTACACGGCAGCGGCCGGCGGCGTCTCGGTGAATCTCACGACAGGCCTGGCCACCTCGGTTGACGGCGACGCCAACAGCGCCGGCATCGGCGCGGACGTGCTCGTGAACATCGAGGGCGTGGCCGGCAGCGCCTTCGCGGATTCGATCGACGGTTCGGCGGCGGCCGACATCATCCAGAGCGGAGACGGCGGCGACCTCGTCGGCGGCCGCGCGGGCGCCGATTCCATCGACGGCGGCGCGGGCGACGACCTGATCGATGGCGGTGCGGGCAACGACACTGTCACCGGCGGTGATGGCGCCGACGCCATGACCGGCAATGACGGCGACGACAGCATGACCGGCGCGGCCGGCGACGACACGCTGATCGGCGGCGCGGGCAACGACGTGCTCGACGGCGGCACCGAGACGGACACGGCGGACTATTCCGGCGCGGCGGGCGGCATCGACCTCGACCTGCTCGCCGGTGCGGCGAGCGACGACGGCGACGGCGGCGTGGACACGCTCTCCGGCATCGAGAATGTCGTGGGCTCGGCCTTCGCCGACACCATCGCCGGCGACGCCGCGGCCAACGTTCTCGTGGGCGGCGATGGCGCCGACAGCATTGCCGCGGGCGGCGGCAGCGACAGCGTCTCGGGCGGCACAGGCAACGACACCGTCGATGGCGGCGCAGGCAATGACAGCCTGGATGGCGGCGCGGGCATCGACACGGCGGACTATGCGTCCGACGTGGCGGGGGTCGACGTCGACCTGGCCGTCGGTTCGGCGACGGACGGCGGCGGCTCCATCGATACCCTGACCAGCATCGAGAACGTCACGGGCACCGTCTTTGGCGACACGCTGGTCGGCGACGGCGGCGCCAACGTGCTCGACGGCGGCGACGGCGACGACCTGCTGGAGGGCGGCGCGGGCGACGACACGCTGGACGGCGGCGCCGGCGTCGATACGGCGGACTACACGAACGAAACGGCGGCGGTTTCGGTCAGCCTGGTGGGTCAGACGGCGACTGACGGCTCCGGCGGAACCGACAGCCTGACCGGCGTCGAGAATGTCATCGGCTCCGATTTCGACGACACCATCGTCGGCGGCAGCCTCGCCAACCAGCTCGACGGCGGCGCGGGCAATGACAGCATCTCCGGCCAGGGAAGCGGCGATCAGATCATCGGCGGCATCGGCGACGACACGCTCGCCGGTGGCGCTGGATTCGACCAGCTGGACGGCGGCGCCGGAACGGATACGGCGGACTACTCGGCCGCCGCCGGCGCGGTGGACGTCGACCTTGCCGCCGGCGTGGCGGCCAATGACGGCGATGGCGCGGCGGACACGATCCAGTTCGTGGAGAACGTCATCGGCTCGGCCCATGACGACACCATCGCCGGTGACGCCAATCTCAACAGCCTGGCCGGCGGCGCCGGCGACGACAGCATCATCTCCGTTGCGGGCAACGATACCGTGGTTGGCGGCGACGGCGCGGACACGCTGGCCTTCGGCTTCGGCGGTCATTTCGCTACGGGCGATGCGGGCGACGACACCTTCGTGATCGACACGACGCGCCTGGACGGCAACGACACCCTCGACGGCGGCGCGGACACCGACGACCTGCGGGTTTCGGGCGGCGGCGACATCACCGCCGATCAGCTTGCCAACACGAGCAATTTCGAACGCCTCACCCTGGTCTCCGACCTCGAGACGACGGTCGAGCTGCGCGACAACACCCTGCGCAATTCCGGCAATGTCATCGTCGACGCCTCGGCGCTGGCGGCGGCGACCAGCTTCCTGCTGATCGACGCGGCGCTGAAGACCGATGCGGCGATCGAACTGATCGGCGGCGGCTCCGAGGACGTCGCCTTCGGCACCAGCCTCGACGATACGCTCGCCGGCAATGCCGATCAGGACGCCCTGTTCGGCAATGACGGCAACGACATCATCGATGGCGGCGCGGATTCCGATCTCGTTGACGGCGGGGCCGGCAACGATGCGATCGCGGGCGGTGCGGGCCAGGACGCCCTGGTCGGCGGCCTGGGCGACGACACGCTGGACGGCGGCGCCGATCTCGACGTCGTGGACTTCACCGATGCGGGCTCCGCGGTCACCGTCGATCTGACCGCCGGTACGGCGAGCGGCGAGGGCGCCGACGTCCTTGCCGATATCGAGGCGGTGCTGGGTTCGGCCCAGGCCGACGATCTGACCGCGAACGCCGGTTCGGCCGAAGGCGCGCTGTTCGGCGGCGCGGGCGGCGACACGCTGACCGGCACGGCCGGGAACGAGGGGCTGTTCGGCCAGCTCGGCGACGACAGCGCGGAAGGCGGCGCGGGCTCCGACTTCCTCTCCGGCGGCGGCGGCAACGACACCTTGCGGGCGGGCGACGGCAATGACGACGTGGTCGGCGGTGCGGGCGACGACCTGATCGAGGGCGGCGCCGGCAACGACCTTCTGCTGGGCGACGATCCGGCCGATGGCGGCCAGGCGCTCGGCTTCGACGGCGTTGACGACGCGGTGTTCGTGCCGAATCTCGAAGGCGTCTCCGGCACCTCCGACCTCAGTTTCGAAGCTTGGCTCACGCCCGGAATCTCTGCCGACATGGCCGTCCTCGACATGCGCGCCGATCAGGCCGGCTTCGAGAAGGGCTTCTTCTTCGGCTTCGTCGCCGACGGTCAGGGCGGGCTCATCTCCCACGCCCGGATCGCCGACGGCGCGGGCAATGTGATCACGCTGGACGGTTCGGCGCTCTCGCTGGCCGGCACGGCGCAGCACTTCGCCGTCACCGTCGACCGCGACGGGCTGATGTCGATCCTGGTCGACGGGGTGGTGGATCAGACGATCGACATCTCGTCGCTGGACGGCGTCGACATCTCGACCA
>NZ_PIGG01000054.1 GCF_002924445.1 Minwuia thermotolerans | reverse complement strand
GCGGACAGAGCGGCTGCCTCCGACGGTGCGTGACGGGTCGCCCCTGTTCGTCCGCCGGGTGATTGAGACACTGCCGTCTCGACGTCCCCGCTCAGCCATCGCTCCTGCCCTCGTGCATCGCGGTGACAGGACGTCGGTTCTCGTCTGAGTGTCCCGCGTTCCGGTCTCCGGTTGGCTTCCGGCCTGACGCCGGTGTATTGAGACCGAAGAAGCGCGGGCCGGACCAGCCGGCGCCGGTGATCTCCCGGGCGATGGCCGTGAGCGACGTAAAATGCCGGCCTTCATAGGTGAACCCGGCATCGGTGACCTCGACGACATGGCTGCGGCCATGCCACTGCCGGATCAGACGGCTGCCCGGTCGGAGGGCGCGGCGCGCCGGGCGCAACCGGACATCGTTGCCGGCAGGTTCGCTTCGCCCCGTTCCCTTGCCGCTGCTCCATCCGGTTCTCGAGAGTGCATCGAGGCGACGGCGGGTAGCGGCCGTGAAGCCGCCCTGCGCCTCGGCCTGCATGAGCCATGCGGCGTTACATTCCAGCAGACGGCGGCTCAGCCCCTTCGGCGGCGGGCGACGCCAGCGCCGCTGCCAGAGCACGACAAGGTCGTCGCGGGACAGGGCCCGGACGTAGCTCTCGACGTCGCCTCCAGACGATGGAATTGCCCGGGACGGCATCGATCTCCCGGTTCCAACGCTTCGGCTCGAAGTGATGATCGTGTCGCGGGCGGCGACGTTGCCGTCGCCGCCCGGGTACATGGTGGCTGCCCTTCGCATCGTCGGGATGCCGTCAGCCGGCCATCGCGCCCGCGCTGGCCGGCAGCGCGGCCCGGTAGACGCTGACGCCGTTGACTTCCTTGGTGCGGGTCACTTCGATGCCGCGCTTGCGGAAGCCCGTCAGCACCGCGCGGACGCTGTGCGCCTGCCAGCCGGTGAGCTGCACCATCTCGTCGATGTCGGCGCCTTCGTCCCGTTGCAGCAGGTCCAGCAGCTGCGCCTGCCGCGTGCCCGGCCGGAAAAGCGGCGGCGGGGCGTCATGGTTGTCGCCCGCGTCCGGTTCCGCGGTCGCGGCCTGCGCTGTCGCGCTCTCGTCTTCGCTGTCGTCAACCTCGGCCGCGGCCGTCTGCGAGACCGCTGCACGACCGGCCGCGGTGATGGTCCAGACGTCCTCCGCCGAGCACCGAACAAAGCCGCGACGCTCCAGCGACCGCAGCACAGCGCTGAGCGCAGCGCCCATCACCTGCATGTCTTCCGGCAGCGGGAGGACTTTGCCGTCGGCGCGGCGCGCGGCGTTGGCGAGGATGGCGATATGCCTGTCATTGAGCTTGGTCATGGTCGGTCTCCGTGGCCTTGTTCCGCGCCGGCCCGATGCCGGCGCTGTCACCAGGAGAAGCCCGGACCGCGATGCGGAGGCCGGGCCGGGGCCGGCCGCGCACACCCTTGCTCCGCCGATCCCGAGAGAATGCATGCTTCCTTGGCGCGCGAAGTCCAATGCAATGCGAAGTACACGGCTAGTGGATTGAACGGTTCAGATGAGTCCGTTTTGGGAGTCCTCTGCGTGCCCGGTCGTGCGAGTCTGTCGCATGCGCACCGGAAGATCCTTCACCGTCTCGTCTCGAGACCGCCAGCGATTGCAGGCGCTGGTCGCGGACCCCAAGAGTGCGCAGAAGCACGTCTGGCGGGCGCGTATTGTCCTTTTGAGCGGAGAGGGCCTGGGCACCTCGGCGATCATGGCCGAGAATGGCAAGTCCAAGACCTGCGTCTGGCGCTGGCAGGAGCGGTTCATGCACGCGGGCGTCGACGGTCTGCTTCGCGACAGGTCCCGCCCGCCGGGCAAGGCGCCGATCCCGCCGGAACGCGTCGCCGGGATCATCCGCCTGACGCTGGAGCTGCCGCCGTTCGAGGCGACCCACTGGACGCTGCGCGCGATGGCGAAAGTGGCCGGCGTCGCGGCATCGACGGTACAGGCGATCTGGAAGGCCCACGGCCTCAGCCCGCACCGCTGGCGGCACTTCGAGCTCTCGAACGACCCGGCCTTCGCCGGGAAGCTCACCGATATCGTCGGCCTCTATGTCGATCCGCCGGCCCATGCCGTGGTGCTCTCGGTGGACGAGAAGTCGCAGATCCAGTTGCCCGACCGCATCCAGCCCGGTCTGCCGATGAAGAAGGGCCGCGCCGGCACATTGACCCATGACTCCACCCGCTCATCACTTGTGCTGTCTACCCTGTCGCCCATGCCATCCCTCGAGTAACTGGAAGGTTAAGCACTCCATATGATTTACCGGTCGACTGTGGCGTGAGCGCGGTCGCGCGATGATTAGTTATCGATTCTAATAGTACCGACCATGCCCCGTTCGAAATGCCCCGGCATGTTGCAGGCGAAGGATAGCTCTGTATTCGTATTGAAACGCCAAACGATTTCGGCTGTGTCTCCTGGTTCCAGCAGTACACTCGATGGCTCTTTGTGATGCTGACCGGGGCCAGATCGACCATGAACATGCTTGGCGTGATCATGAACATCGGTGCGGGTAACGACCCCTTCCCGAACCAGTTTAAGAAGTTCTTCCTGATGCGCCCGATGCACAATATCTGTGCCAATATTAAATTCATGAACATTTTCACCAGCATTTTTTAGATAGAATTCTATAATCTCACCGCTTTTTATATTGATGGCATTTATCGAAAAGAAATAATCTCCTATACTTATTTCGATTCGCCGCTCCGCCATATCGGTGGAAGCGGGCGACCCAATGTTTTCTACATGATGTCCATATGCATGGCCGCTAAGTGGTTCCCCTAGCTGATCATCGAAATTCGCAAACGCCACCGTACTTGAAACAAGAATGGCGAATACGGTGATCGTCGAGTTGAACAATAAATCAGATTTTGAGATTCTTGACACAGTTGCCTCCAGTTGAACCATATCTGCTGGAAAGTCGGGCAATCAGCGATTGAACCGACTGTGGGCCCCGACACCGATCTGGTATCGGGGCCCGTCGGGCAGCCAAAGAACGCTCAGAACATGAAGCGCGTGCCGATGACGAAGAAGACGGCGCCTGCCTCCTCGCCGTCGGCTCGCGCCAGATCGGCGGTTTCGCCGAATTTCCGTTCGTAGTGGACGCCGACATAGGGCGAGACGAGCCGGTCGACCAGGTCGTAGCTGATGCGTCCGCCCACCTCGAGCGTCGGACCGAACGCGCCCTGCCCGGTCGCCGCGTCGTCGGTGAACGGCAGGTCGAACTCGATCGACGGTACGAAGACGATCCGGTTGGTGATCAGGCCCTCGTACTCCACCTCGAACCGGAAGGACGGGTGGTCCGAGACGAACAGGTCGGCGTCGACCTCGAACCACTGCCGCGTCAGACCGTGCAACCCGATCACGCCGTGGATCCGGTCAGGGCCCTTCGGCGTGTCCAGCCGCACGCCGGCAACGGCGTCGAAGAAGTCCGTCACCGGCGTCTGCAGCCGAAGCTGGTTCTCCAGCGTTTCGAAGGCTTCTTCGCCCGTGGCGTATTCCCCTTCGCTGCGCCAGACGACCTTCAACTCGTCGCTGCCGGCCAGCACGTCGAAATCCCAGGCGGCGACGTCCGAGCCTTCGCCGATCCGGTATTCGGCCTGTTCGACCTGAATCCCCCAGATCAACGGCTCGGCCTCGGCGGCGGACGCGGCCAGGGCGGCCGGGATCAACGCCCCGGCAAGTCGTTTCCAGAATCTATGCATGGTTCAGCCGCGCTCCCTTTCGGCCAGGTCCGCAGCCTCTTCCGGCGGGCCGCCCTCGACGATGACCTTCCGAAACATGCCGGCATCGGCGTGGTAGGACAGGTGGCAGTGGAACGCCCACTGGCCCGGCGCGTCGACCTCGGTCTCCATGTAGACCGTGGTGCCCGGCGCCACGCTGATCACGTGCTTGATCGGGTTCCACTCGCCGCTGCCATTGTCGAGGATCGACCACATGCCATGCAGGTGCATGGGGTGGGTCATCATGGTGGTGTTGACGAACTTGAAGCGCACGCGCTCGCCATATTGGAGCCGGATCGGCTCCGCGTCGGCGTATTTCACGCCGTTGATGGACCAGGTGTAGCGTTCCATGTTGCCGGTCAGTTCCAGTTCGATCTCCCGCGTGGCCGGACGATGCGGGTAGAGCGGCGCCCGGGCCTTCAGATCCGCGTAGGACAGGAAGCGCCCGCCGTCCGCCGCCTCGGGCTTGAGGCCGCTGCCGGGCGCGTAGAAGGGATCGGGGCCCCGCAGCGGCTCGGATTCTCCATGGCCCATTGCCGCGTGGTCCATTTCCGAGTCGTCCATCGCCTCCGGCTTCGGCGCATCGTGCCCCATCGCGGCATGATCCATCTTCGACTGGTCCATCGCTTCCGGCTTCGGCGCATCGTGCCCCATCGCGGAATGGTCCATCTTCGAATGGTCCACCGCTTCCGGCTTCGGCGGCTCATGCCCCATCGCGGCATGGGCCATATCACCATCCATGCCGCCATGTTCGCCATGGGCCATGCCCATGTCGGCCATGGTCAGCAAGGGCGCCTGACGCAACGCCGGCACCTCGGACGCCATGCCTTCCCGGGGCGCGAGCGTCCCGCGGCCATAGGCCGTGCGGCCCATGGATTCGGCGAAGATGGTGTAGGCGCGGTCGTCCTTCGGCTCCACAATGACGTCGAAGGTCTCGGCCACCGCGATGCGGAACTCGTCGACGACGACCGGCTGCACCTCGTTGCCGTCGGCCTGCACCACTGTCATCTCCAGGCCGGGAATGCGGATGTCGAAATAGGTCATCGCCGAGGAGTTGATGAAGCGGAGCCGAACCCGTTCGCCGGGCGAGAACAGGCCTGTCCAGTTCTGCGCCGGTCCCTTGCCGTTGATCAGCGGCGTGAAGCCCTGCAGATCCTCGATGTCCGTCGGCATCATCCGCATGTCGCCCCAGGCCTTGCGGTCGCTCAGGGCCGCACCGAAGCCCTTGTCCTCGGCATCGCCCAGGAAGTCGAACAGCGTCCGCTGTTTCCGGTTGTAGTAGTCCGGCATCATCTTGAGATTGCGCATGATGCGGTTGCCCGAATGGGGGTGCGCATCGGCGAGCTGGACGACGTACTCCCGGTCCCAGGCGTAGGGCTCGGGCTCCTTCGGCTCGATGACGATGGCGCCGTAGGCGCCGTCAGGTTCCTGGAAGCCCGTGTGGCTGTGGAACCAGTAGGTGCCACTCTGCACGATGGGAAAGCGATAGGTGAAAGTCTCGCCGGCCGGAATGCCGGGATAGCTGATACCCGGCACGCCGTCCTGCTGGTAGGGCAGGATCAGCCCGTGCCAGTGGATCGAGGTGCTTTCGGTGAGGTTGTTGGTGACTCTGATGGTCACGTCCTCGCCCTCCCTGAACCGGAGGACAGGCCCGGGGCTGGCCCCGTTGAAACCGACACCCGTGCGGGTGAAATCTCCGGTGTCGATCCCGACCCGGTCGACGGTGATCTCGTACTCGCCCGCCGAGACGGCGCCGGCGCCGGCGCCCAGGACGAGCGTTGCCGCGGCGAGCGCGATTGCGAAATTGCGCATGTGTTGTGTTCCCTGTTTCGGATGAAGAGCGATCATTGGTGCAGCCGGATCGGGCCCTTCATGCCGGATTCGTAATGCCCGGGTACATTGCAGGCGAATTCCAGTTCGGCGTCCGTGTCGAAGGTCCAGACGACCTCACCGCTCTCGCCCGGCTCCAGCAGGATGCTGTTGGCGTGATCGTGGCGCATGCCGTGCTCGCCCATCTTGTCGTGATGGATCCTGTCCGCGCCCAGCACGCCCTTCTGCATCATCTCCATCATCTCGGCCTGATGGGACGAATGCATGGCCGCGGTGGCGATGTTGAACTCGTGAACCAGTTCGCCCTTGTT
>NZ_PIGG01000053.1 GCF_002924445.1 Minwuia thermotolerans | reverse complement strand
GAGGACGATCCGGGCTCGCCAGACATGGTTCTGAGGGGCGTTCCGATCCCGGACGAGCGCCTCAAGACGAGAGCGGTCATCCGGAGAAACTTCGAAGCTGATACCCGTGCGCATGCCGCAGGCTCGCACGCAAAGCCGACAAGGGGAATCCCCATCGGGACTCCACTGTCGGGTTCAATCCACTAGCGCGGTTCAGCGCGCGCCAGCGATGGACTTTAGATACAAAAGAGGGACCAATTGGAGCGGAAATTTTGATTGATGCTCATTCAGGAGGGCGTAATGGGCGCTGGACTATTAGCGATAGGCTTGGTGGTGGCGACGCTTGGCATGTATTTGATGTCATTCGCGTGGTTCTTGCTGAAGGTATTTCTCGGCATTGGGATCGCGTGGGGATTCATACAGAGCATCGACCCGCCGCCGAGCCAGTTGCTCGCCCAGCTGCATACGTGGGTTGCTGCAATTGAACCCGAATTTCCTGGGGGGCAGTATCTTTTCTGGATCGCAGCCAACTGGTGGCAGTTCGCCATCGGATACACGGCGCTAATGGTCGCCGGTGTTCGCCGGTTGGTTCCGAAGATTGTCGAGACCAGCGGTCACGCGGCGTTCGCGGCGAGCGCCTTGGCCAATTACCTCAATATCGAGCCAACAACGAAGCGCTTCCTGAACATGCATAGGAGCCGGTTAGGTCTCCTTGCCAGCTTCGTAGAGATCATGAAGCAGGGAATCGGGGACCGACTGTTTAGCATCTTCGCTGGCGTGCCCTTCCTTCCCGACCAAGCAATGCCAGGACGGAATGGCGAGGTTGCGCGCTTGCGCGATGACGTCGAACAAATCATCGGCGGGGCGCGGGGCGATCCTCACAAACAGCACTGAGCCTAGTGGTGAAATTCGGAAGGAAGAGTCCGTGCCGAGCGGGGAAAACCAGGCCGTAGAACCCCGACCGCGGGTTCCATCTGACTGATTCTATCCACTAGGGAAGGGGGCGGCCGGGTGTGCGGCACCCGAAGAAACCTGAACTCAATTGAAAACATTTCGGGTGGGCGTGGCCTAGAGTTTCAGTGGCAATGCGAAGGCCGGCGGCAGGCGCTTGCAGAGCCGTTTTCAGGCGCGCGCAGCCCCTGCGTCGACATGAATGTAGCGAGAGCTGGGATCGGAAGCAGCCGGGGTTGATGGCCCGTACTTCGGCGGCTGGGCTTGGCGGGAAGATCATCGCCGCTGCGACAACGGCATGCTGTTTGTCCTGAGGGCTGCCTGCCGCTGCGAGCGCTCCGGTCAGCCGGACGTGGAAGGGCTACTGGCAGCGTGGAAATGACCGATAATGCTGCACTGCAAATAATTGTGAAGCCTGCGACATATCGGACTCACCCAAATATGTGTCTGATTTTGCAGCAAAAAATTCGCACTGCCATTTGCGGCAGCCGATTCGGTTTGTAAAATTGAGTTTTACAAGATGTCAAGGGATTCCATATTAGCGTCTAGACGCATAAGGTTCTTTCCAACGGGAATCAGATAGGGGAGGCGGACATGGGCGAAAATAATCTCCGTAGAGCGATCCGTGCGACCCTCGAAGAGCAGTTCGAGAATCTGGAGATTCTATCGATCAACATCAGAGATGACGTTGATAGGGACGGCGAACCGATCTTGAACGTCAAGGTCGTATTTGATGGAAAGCACAGGAGCCTTGACGCTCGGAAGACAGCCAGCTTCCTTCGTTTGATGCGCAATCGATTGGAAGAGCAGGGCGACGAACGGAACTATCTGTTCCCCATGGTGTCGTTCATTTCAAAGGCTGATCTGGGGAATAAGAACCCTGAAGCCGCATGACCTCATTAGGGTTGCGCGCGACCTAGCGAATGCCAATCGGGGAAAGCCGAGACAGGCGCACCTACGTCGTGCGACCAGCACTGCGTATTACGCGCTCTTTCATTGTCTTGCGCGATGCTGTGCCGATTTGATGATTGGCGGTGGAAGCGCCAAGCGCAGTAAACCAGCTTGGCAGCAGACATATCGCTCCCTAGGCCATGGCAGGGCTAAGGATCGATGCAATAATCAAAAGATTATGAAAGAATTTCCAGATGACGTTATAGATTTTGCGAATCTATTTCAAGATATGCAGGCAAAGAGACATGGTGCGGATTATGACCCGTTCGCCAAATTCTATAAATCTGCTGTTGAGCAAGACATTGAGAGTGTGGCTGATGTTGTGGATCGATTTGAGAAAGTGCCGGCGTCAGACAGAAGGGCATTTGCCGCCTTTGTATTGCTAGAGCTTCGGTCAGACAACGCTCCACACAAGTAACCCCTCCGGCCCATGCTCTGACCTGAGTATGCCGCGCCCTATGTGGTGCCGCAGGATGGACATTACCCGCTTGGTGACGGTCTTTCGCATCCCCTGATCGCTGGTGTTCATGCCGTGCGCTGCCATGGTGTGCACGGCTAGCTCGGGGGCTGTCATGCGCTCGTGCTGTCTCAGAGCGGCG
Organism: Minwuia thermotolerans; assembly: GCF_002924445.1. Lineage (NCBI taxonomy): Bacteria > Pseudomonadati > Pseudomonadota > Alphaproteobacteria > Minwuiales > Minwuiaceae > Minwuia > Minwuia thermotolerans. The sequence goes on along the minus strand of NZ_PIGG01000053.1, from coordinate 96,162 downwards.
AAGATGATGCGCGTCATCTCTCCCTCCGCTGCGCCCTTTCTCGGAGGCATCGGTTTGGGCCGCACGTTTCTGAGGTCATTGTCTGGATCGAAGACGCGGATGGTATGGTCGATGCTGTCGGCTAGGGTAAAGATCGGTGCAAGGCCGTGGATGGCCTGCTTAACAAAACCTTACATTTCCGACGCAATACGCGCGCGCGACATGGGGTTTCAGGTCGCCGACGACAGGATAAGAACTCTCTCTGCCTCGGGAATGTCCGCTCAGCCGCGCACACCGGCGTTGCCCCCCATGCGCGGTCGTAGTGTTTTTTGCATGCCAATGCGCGCGCGGGTGCGCGCGTCATGGGGTCTTGTTCCCGATGCGGTCGCCAGCGGCCGTGCGCTTTTTCAGTACCGGCTGCCGTCAGGCGCCGGCGAGGCGCGCCTGGACGCGTTCCAGTTCCAGTTCACCAAGACGGGTGTCACGCTGTTTCCGTATTGCCTCGATCGCCTCTCGGCATGTGGCGCCGTCGTCCTGCGACTTGTCGCATTCGCGTTCGATCTTGCCCGTCGCGACTTCGGCTTCCTTGCGGACAATCTCGGCGAGGCGGTCGAAGTGCCGGTCACGCGCGGCGGCGGACGGAAATTCCTCGGGCGTCATGCGGACGACGACCTGGCTCGGATACTCGTTCATCGCGCCCGTGCCGGCGTCGACTGCAACGCCGATAATGCCACCGAAGATGATGTTGCCGAAGGTCATTCCCTTGAACTCCGAGGGCAGCGACCCGGCGGCATTCTGGTAACCTTCCTTTTCGCAGATGACCGATACGTTGTCCTTGCTCTTGCCTAGGACCAGGCTGCCGGGGGTCGGATTGACGACGCCGACCACCTCGCCGTCGCGCGTCAGTTCGCAGATGGCGCCCGACGGGTCCGTCGTTACGGTCACGGTCTGGGAGCTGCCCTCGACGATCGAGGCGCAGGCGCCCGTCAGCAGCAGGATACCGATGACGACCGCTCGCCCTGCCCCGAGCAGCCCGCGTTGTAGTGTTCCGCCCGTTGATCCCATATTCCCCTCCTGATTATTCTTGGTTGCGTGAAGTGGTATCATTGCACGGAATCCCGGATCAGGGTGTGTGCATAGTACCCGGCAAACGCAACCGGGGCATGCATGGGCGCGAGAGGCGGTTTGAATGGTGACGCGTTGGGCGGTGGACGATCTCGACCGGTTGCTGGCCGGCCTGCGCCTTGGGCTGACGGGCGACACGCCGCCGCGACCGCCGAGGACGCTGAGGGCCGAAAGACCGACCTGTGGCGCCCGGACGCGTCAGGGACGGCCCTGCCGGGCGAAGGCGGTGCCCGGCAAACGCCGCTGCCGCCTGCACGGGGGGCTGGCCACCGGACCGCGGACACCGGAAGGACGCGCACGCATCGCCGCCGCTCAGCGGGCGCGCTGGCAGGCCTGGCGGGCGGCGCAGGGACCGCACCCCCGCCGCGGATGATCCGATCGCGTTCCGACGCCAGCGGATGCAGGGGGGGCTCCCCCGGAAGACTTTGAGCCGTCGCCGGGGAGCAGTGGGGTCGGGCTCTTTCCATTAACGGTGACAAAAAAGGTTTCGGACTGGCGGGAAAGGCTCCGCAGGGTCGCGAAATCCGCACCGCTGCTGACATGGTGCTGACACAACGAGTCTGAGATCGGGGCGCGGCGAAGCGCATTGATATTTTTTTCAGTTATATCAATGGGATAAATGGTGGGCGCGGCTGGGATTGAACCAGCGACCCCTACGATGTCAACGTAGTGCTCTCCCACTGAGCTACGCGCCCCCAAGGGTCGCCCCCGGCGCGGCCGGGGCCGGCGGGGCGAGAGCGGTTCTATAGCGATGCCGCGCGGCCCCTGCAAGGGGGTTTCCGAGCCGCGGCGCGAAAGCCGCGCCGCGGCAGCCGCCCTGCGGTTGACAGCCCCCGGCCAGCCCACTAGAAAGCGCGACTTCCGAACATTCGCGACGGCTGCCCCATGGCCGGGCGCCCCACGGAGAGAGACGATGAAGGTTCTGAGCTCGCTGAAGTCCGCCAAGTCGCGCGACCGCAACTGCCGCATGATCCGCCGCAAGGGCCGGATCTATGTGATCAACAAGCGCAATCCGCGCATGAAGGCCCGCCAGGGCTGACGCCCGCCGGCGATTGCGGCCCCATGGCCGCCGCCGATGCCGTCGACACCGTCCTGTTCGATCTGGGCAATGTCCTGATCGCCTGGGATCCGCGCCATCTCTACCGCCGCCTTTTCGCCGGACGCCCGCGGGAGATGGAGTATTTCCTCTCGACCGTCTGCACGCCGGCCTGGAACGCGCGCCACGACGCCGGCGAGCGCTTCCGGGACAATGTCGCTTCGCTTGCCGCCGCGCATCCCTGGTACGCCGATGAGATCGAAGCCTTCCGGACCCGCTGGCCGGAGATGCTGCCCGGCGCCATCGAGGGCTCGGTGGCGCTGCTGGAGCGGCTGAAGGCCAATGGCGTCCGCCTGCACGCGCTGACCAACTGGTCGGCGGAAACCTTTCCCCTGGCGCTGGAGCGCTTCGGCTTTCTCGGCCATTTCGGCCATATCGTCGTCTCCGGCGAGGTGAAGCTGATCAAGCCCGATCCGGCGATCTTCCATCATGCCGTCCGGGCCTGCGGACTCGAGCCGGGGCGGACGCTGTTCGTCGACGATTCGGCGGCCAACATCGCCGCCGCCGAGGCGCTGGGTTTCCGCGTCCATCACTTCCGGGGTCCCGATGACCTGGAGCGTTGCCTCGGGGGCCACGGCCTGTTGTAGGATGGCCCCGCAGCAAGGGAGCCCGAACCATGCAGATGCCGGAACCCGACAGGGCAGCGCTGGGTCAGCGCAGCGAACTGGTCGCCCGATTCCGCGAATTCCTGCCGTCCGACAGCGTCGTCGTCGACGAGGCGGCGCTGCGCGCCTTCGAATGCGACGGGCTGACCGCCTACCGCCAGCCGCCGATGATCGCCGTGCTGCCGGAGACGACCGCCGAGGTCAGCCGCATGCTCAAGCTCTGCAAGGCCGCCGGGGTCAAGGTGGTACCCCGCGGCGCCGGCACCTCGCTGTCGGGCGGCGCCCTGCCGCTGGCCGACGGCGTGCTGCTGGGGCTGGCCAAGCTCAACCGCGTGCTGGAGATCGACTATCCGAACCGCGCCGCCGTGGTGCAGCCCGGCGTGACCAATCTGGCCATCAGCCAGGCGGTGGAGGGGGAGGGCTTCTACTACGCGCCGGACCCGTCCAGCCAGATCGCCTGCTCCATCGGCGGCAATGTCGCCGAGAATTCGGGCGGCGTGCACTGCCTGAAATACGGCCTGACGACGAACAATATCCTGGGTCTGGAGGTCGTGCTGATGGACGGCGAGGTGATCCGCCTGGGCGGGCGGCACCTGGACCAGCCGGGCTATGACCTGATCGGCGTGCTGACCGGCTCGGAGGGTCTGCTGGGCGTGGTCACCGAGGTCACCGTCCGCATCCTGCGCCGGCCCGAGGTGGCGCGCGGCCTGCTGGTCGGCTTCGACAGCGTCGAGGCGGGCGGCGCCTGCGTCGCCGACATCATCGGCGCCGGCATCATACCGGCCGGCATGGAGATGATGGACCGTCCCGCCATACACGCTGCCGAGGCCTTCTGCCATCCCGGCTATCCGCTGGATGCGGAGGCCCTGCTGATCATCGAGCTCGACGGACCGGCGGTCGAGGTCGATCACCTGACGGAGATCGTGCGCGGCCTCTGCGAGAAGCGCGGGGCGGTCTCGCTCCGGGTCAGCGCCTCGGAGACCGAGCGGCTGAACTTCTGGGCCGGACGCAAGGCGGCCTTCCCCGCGGTGGGGCGGATTTCGCCGGACTATTACTGCATGGACGGCACGATCCCGCGCGCCCGGCTGCCCCACGTGCTGGCCCGGATGGCGGAGATGAGCGGGAAATACGGCCTGCGCGTCGCCAACGTCTTTCACGCCGGCGACGGCAACCTGCATCCGCTAATCCTCTACGACGCCAACGAACCGGGCGAGCTGGAGCGGGCCGAGGACTTCGGCGCCGACATCCTGAGGCTCTGCGTCGAGGTGGGCGGCGTCCTGACCGGCGAGCACGGCGTCGGCGTCGAGAAGCGCGACCTGATGGGGACGATGTTCACCGAGGTCGACCTCAACCAGCAGCAGCGGCTGAAATGCGCCTTCGACCCGGACGGCCTGCTCAATCCCGGCAAGGTGTTCCCGACGCTGCACCGCTGCGCCGAGCTCGGCCGCATGCACATTCATGGCGGCAGGATGCCGTTCCCCGACCTGCCTCGCTTCTGATGGTTCTGACTCTGATTCTCCCGCGTCCTGGACGGCGCGCAGCGCCGATCCGGAGCCCACGCCAGAGCCTTTCCGCCCTTGCTGCGTCAACGGAGATGCTCAGGCATGGGTCCCGGCTCAGGGCCGGGATGCGTCAAGGAAATCCTGATGCGTGATGACATGAAGCCTCTGAACGAGGAGCATCTGCGCGAGTGCGTCGCCGAGGCGGTGGCCGGGGGTGCGCCGCTGGAAGTGGCGGGGCAGGGCACCAAGCGCGGCTTCGGCCGGCCCGCCGCAGCGGACCGGCGGCTGGAGCTGTCGGCGCTCTCGGGCATCCGCCTCTACGAGCCCGAGGAACTGGTGATGAGCGCCGGCGCGGGGACCCCGCTGGACGAGATCGAGGCGGCGCTGGCGGCGAAGCGGCAGATGCTGGCCTTCGAGCCGCCCCATCTTGGCCGGATCTATGGCCACGCGCAGGCCGGCGGCACGATCGGCGGCGTCTTCGCCTGCAATCTCGCCGGGCCGCGGCGCTTCCGGGCGGGTGCGGCGCGCGATCACCTGCTGGGCTTCCGCGGCGTCTCCGGCCGCGCCGAGATCTTCAAGTCCGGCGGCCGCGTGGTGAAGAACGTCACCGGCTACGATCTCTCCAAGCTGGTCTGCGGCAGCTTCGGCACGCTGGCCGCGCTCTCGGAAGTCACCTTCAAGGTGCTGCCGGCGCCGGAAAAGACCTGGACCGTGCTGGTCTTCGGCCTCGGCGCGACGGAGGCGGCGGCGGCGATGGCGGAGGCCGCCGGCGCGCCGCACGAGGTGACCGGCCTCTGCCACCTGCCGGCCGCGATCGCCATGGAATCGACCGTGGACTACGTCGCCGGGGCCGGGACCTCGGTGACCGCGATCCGCGTCGAGGGACCGGGCCCGTCGGTCGAACACCGCGCCGGGGCGCTGAAGGCGATGTTCGCCGGGCGCGGCGGGGTCGAGGAACTGCATGGCCATCGCTCGGGCGAATTCTGGACCGAGATCCGGGACGTGCAGCCGCTGCTGGGCCGCGACAGGGCCCTCTGGCGGGTCTCCCTGCCGGCGACCGACGGCGGTGCCTGGCTGGATCGCGCAATGGCCGAGACGGGCGGGGACGGCTATCTCGACTGGGCGGGCGGGCTGGTCTGGCTCGCCGTCGCGCCCGGCGATGACGCCCATGCGGCGGCGGTGCGGCAGGGGCTGAACGGCGGCCATGCCACGCTGATGCGCGCCCCGGACGGCGTGCGCCGCCGCGTGCCTGTCTTCGAGCCGGAAGCAACGCCGGTCGCCGCTCTCTCTCGCCGTATCAAGGAGGGCTTCGACCCGAAGGGCGTGCTCAATCCCGGCCGCATGGTGGAGGGCGTCTGATGCAGACGAACTTCTCTCTCGCCCAGCTTGCGGATCCGGCCTACGAGCGCTCCAACGAGGTGCTGCGCTCCTGCGTCCATTGCGGCTTCTGCACCGCAACCTGCCCGACCTACGTGCTGCTGGGCGACGAGCGGGACAGCCCGCGCGGGCGCATCTATCTGATCCGCGACATGCTGGAGCGCGGCGGCGCGCCGGAGCCGCAGGTGGTCACCCATATCGACCGCTGCCTGTCGTGCCTGTCGTGCATGACGACCTGTCCGGCGAGCGTGCACTACATGCACCTGGTCGATCACGCGCGGGCGTATATCGAAGAACACCACCGGCGGCCCCTGACCGACCGGGCGCTGCGGCGGCTGCTGGCCTGGCTGTTGCCCCATCCGAAGCGGTTCCGCCTGGCGCTGATCGGCGCCATGGCCGGCCGGCCTTTTGCGCGGATGATGCCGGGGCGGCTGAAGGCGATGCTGGCGCTGGCGCCTGCCTCGCTGCCGATGCCCTCCGGCGTCGACCGGCCCCAGGTCCATCGGGCGGCGGGGGAGCGGCGGAAGCGCGTGGCCCTGCTCGCCGGCTGCGCCCAGCAGGTGCTGAACCCGGCCATCAACGAGGCGACGATCCGCCTGCTGACGCGGCTCGGCTGCGAGGTGGTGGTGGCGAAGGGCGCGGGCTGCTGCGGCGCGCTGACCCATCACATGGGCATGGAGGACGCGGCGCTCGCTTCGGTGAAGGCCAATGTCGCGGCCTGGAACCGCGAGGCGGAAGGCGAGGGGCTGGACGCCATCGTGATCAACGCTTCGGGCTGCGGCACGACGGTGAAGGATTATGGCTTCATGCTGCGCAACGATGCCGAGTGGGCCGGGCGTGCGGCAAGGGTCTCCGAACGCGCCGTCGACGTCACCGAACTCCTGGCCGAACTCGGCCTGCCCGACGGCGCGGCCGCGCCGGCCGACGTCGCCGTGACCTATCATTCGGCCTGCTCGCTGCGCCATGGTCAGCAGATCGCGGATCCGCCCAAGGACCTGCTGAGGGCCGCGGGGTTCCGTGTCGCCGAGCCCATGGAACCGCATCTCTGCTGCGGTTCCGCCGGCACCTACAACCTGATGCAGCCGGTGCTGGCGGAGAAGCTGAAGGCGCGCAAGGCCGACCATATCCGCCGCACTGCGCCGGACGTCGTGGCTGCCGGGAACATCGGCTGCATGACACAGCTTCAGGGCGCGGTCGGCGTCCCGGTCGTGCACACGGTCGAACTGCTCGACTGGGCCACGGGCGGACCGAAACCCGCTGCGATGGGGTAGGTTTCAGGCCCGAGGAGGCCGGTTCTTCACCCCTGCCAGTCGAAATGCCTGCGCCAGACCGGCCCGACGACCTCGTCCGCAGCGACGCGCCGGCGCAGCGCCGTGCATCGGGGCAGTGCTTCCCGCTTGTCGACCCATCGGTGCAGCATGGCGAGATAGACGTCGGCGACCGACAGCCGCTCGCCCAGCAGGACGCCGTGCGGGCCGATCGCGTCCTCCACCACCCGGAGCGCTTCCATCCCGCGCCGGACCGCGGCGCTGGCCACCGCTTCGACGCCCGCCGGATCGTCGGTGTAGCGATCCGGATAGACGCGGCGCAGGACGCTCTCGTAGACGTTCGTCGCCAGGAACGCGGTCCAGCGCAGGAACTGCGCGCGGTCGGGCGACCCCGGCGCTGGCGCGATGCCGGCCCGGGGGAAGGCGTCGGCGATATGGATCAGCATCGCCGCCGTCTCCGTCATCCGCGTGCCGTCGGGCAGGTCGAGGACGGGCACCTGCTTCCAGGGATTGATGGCGCGGAAGCTCTCGGGCAGCGGCGTGCTGACCGGGGCATCGATGTCGGCCAGCCGGAAATCCGCGCCGGCCATGGCCAGCGCCGCCTCGACCGCGAAGCCGCCGGAACCCCGGCGATTGTGGAGAACGTATTCGGTCATCCTTTCACTCCCGGAGCCGCCACGCCGGCCAGCCGGTCCTTCCCCGGCATGGCTGTTTCCCCTACTTGAACTCCGGCTCTTCCCACCACGGATAGAAGTCCGGCATGTCCTGCGAAGGCTTCATGGTGAAGTTCGGCGCGCGCTTCTCCAGGAAGGAGCTGACGCCTTCCTGCGCGTCCGCCGCGGCGCCCATGGCGACCATGCCCCGGCTGTCGATCTGGTGCGCCTCCATCGGGTGATCGGCGGCCAGCAGGCGCCAGAACATGGCGCGGATCATGGCGACCGAGACGGCGGAGCTGCGCTCCATGTAGCTCTTCGCGATCTCGCGGGCGCGGGGCAGGAGCTGGTCGTGGGGCACGACTTCCTTCACCAGGCCGCCTTTCAGCGCCTCGTCGGCCTCGAAGACGCGGCCCGAATAGGCCCAGTCCAGCGCCTGGGAGATCCCGACCAGACGCGGCAGAAAGTAGGACGAACAGGCCTCCGGCACTACGCCGCGCTGGGCGAAGACGAAGCCGAAACGCGCCTTTTCGGAGGCGATGCGGATGTCCATCGGCAGCTGCATGGTGGAGCCGACGCCGACCGCCGGGCCGTTGATGGCGCCGATCACCGGCTTCTTGCACTGGTAGATGCGCAGCGTCATCACGCCGCCGCCATCGCGGACGACTTCGCCTTCCGCATAGCCGCGCTTGGAATAATCGAAGGTGCTGCCGCCCCGGCTCAGGTCGGCGCCGGCGCAATAGCCCCGGCCCGCGCCGGTGAAGATGATGGCGCGCACGTCGTCGTCGGCGTCCGCCTTGTCGAGGGCGTCCATGATCTCGGTGCGCATCTGCTCGGTGAAGGCGTTGAGCTTGTCGGGGCGGTTGAGCGTGATCGTGAGAATCCCGTCCTCGACCGCGTAGATAATGTGTTCGTAGTCCATTGGCGCCTCCCCGTCTTGCGGCCTGTCCTTGCGATGGCGGGAAGACGGCACGGGCGTCCGGCGGCGTCAAGTGCCTCGCCGCGCAGCCCTCCCTTCCAATTGACTCTGCGGCGCCTCGTTGGTAAGAACAAAAATAGAACAAACAGGCTGATGAGAACGGAACGGCGGCATGGGAAGCTATCGCAACATTGACCGGCCGACGCGTCCGGAGACCGACGCTGGAGACCGTGAACGGCTCGACTGGCTGAAGCGGCAGCTCTCCGACCTGGCGCCCGCGGGCGAGCCGTGGCGGCCCGCGCTGCCGACGGGCGTCGCCGCGCTGGACCGGCATCTGCCCTGGGGCGGACTGCCGCTCGTCGGTCTGCACGAGATCGCGGGTCTGATGGAGACCGAGTTCGCGCTTTTCCTTGTCCGCGGCCTGCTGGCGCGGGAGGCGGAAGGCCGCCCGGTCCTGTGGTGCCAGACGGCCGATGGCGCGCGGGAGCGGGGGCGGCTCTACGGACCCGGCCTCGCCGGGCGGGGCGTCGACCCGGCCCGGGTGCTGTTCGTTACCGCGAAACGGGAGCGGGACGCCCAATGGGCGATGGAAGAGGCGCTTGCCTCCGGCGCGGTGGCCGCGGCGGTCGCGGAAACGCCGGCCATCGGCATGACCGAGACCCGCCGGCTGCAGCTCGCCGCCCAGAAGGGGGAGGCCATGGGCCTGCTCCTGCGCGGTCCCGCGGGCGACCGCGCGCCCGGCGCGGCGCTGACCCGCTGGCGCGCCGAACCCCTGGTCCCGCCGGAAAGCGCCGGCGAGACGCCGTTGCCGCGCGCCCTTCACCTCCACCTCTCCCTCTGGCGCTGCCGCGGCGGCCGCGCCGCAGACTGGACCCTTCGCCACGATGAGCAAACGCTACGTTTCGATCTGGCTGCCCCACTGGCCGACCGATCGCAGGGAACGGCTTGAGGCCGGGGCATCGGGCGGGCCGCTGGCGCTGACCCATGCCGCCCGGGGCGGCCAGCGCCTGCAGGCGGTGAGTCCGGCCGCCGTCGCGGCGGGGCTGTCTCCCGGCATGACCCTGGCCGACGCCCGCGCCGTGGCCCCCTCGCTCAGGACCGCGCCGGCCGATCCGGCGGCGGACGCGGAGGCGCTGGCGGTGCTGGCGCGCTGGGCGGGCCGCTACAGCCCCTGGACGGCCCTGGATGGCTCCGACGGGCTGATCCTGGAAAGCACGGGCTGCGATCATCTCTTCGGCGGCGAGACGGCGATGCTGGACGACATGGCGAAGCGTTTCGGCGGGGCCGGGATCACGGTTCGCCTCGCCCTGGCGGACACGCCCGGGGCGGCCTGGGCGCTGGCCCGCTTCGGTGACAGGCCGGCGGACGGTGGGGCCGGGATCATCGCGCCGCCGGGCGGGACCATGGTGCGGCTCGCCGCCCTGCCGGTGGCGGCGCTGCGCCTGGACGCGGAGACCGTCGAAGGGCTCCGCCGCCTGGGCCTTCACCGCATCGGCGAACTCTACCGCCTGCCGCGCGAAAGTCTGGGCCGGCGCTTCGGAACCGAGGTCATGCGCCGCCTCGACCGGGCGCTGGGGCGGGCGGGCGAACCCATCTCGCCGCTGCTGCCCAGTCCGGAGTTTCGCGTCCGCGCCGATTTCGGCGAGCCCATCGGCGCGGCCGGGGACATCGCCCGCACCGCCGGCCGGCTGATCGCGCGCATGGCCGAATGGCTGGCGAAGGAGCGCCGCGGCGCGCGCCGTCTCGACCTTGCGGCCTATCTCGCCGGCGGCGGGGTCTCGGTGCTGACCGTGGGCTGCGCCCGGGCCATGCGCGACGCCGGGCACTGGGAGCGGCTGTTCGCAGAGAAGCTGGCCGAACTCGATCCCGGCTTCGGCATCGACGCCATGATCCTGGCCGCGCCGCGCACCGAACCGCTGGCCGCCGCCGAGCCCCGGCTGGACCGCCGCGCCGCGCCGGTGGACGGGCTCGGCCGGCTGGCTGATCGTCTCGCCAACCGGCTGGGGGCCGGCAGCGTGGCCATGCTGCGTCCCGGCGACAGCCATCTGCCCGAGCGGGCCGAGCGCCGTGTCGCCCCCGGCGTCCGCATACGGGCCGAGGGCTGGCCCCGTACCCCGCCCAGGCCCGCGCGGCTGCTGACGGAACCGGAGCCGGTGGAGGCGGTGGCCGGTCTGCCCGACCTGCCGCCCCGACGGTTCCGCTGGCGGCGCGTCACCCATCGCGTGGTTGCGGCCGAGGGACCGGAGCGCATCGCCCCCGAATGGTGGCGTGACATGCGCAGCCCCGGGCGGGAGCCGGCGGCGACCCGCGACTACTACCGCGTCGACTGCGCCGACGGGCGGCGCTTCTGGCTCTACCGGGAGGGGCTCTACGACGCGCCCGTCGCGCGTCCGCCGCGCTGGTTCCTGCACGGCCTGTTCTGAAAGAAGGAGAGAGACAATGGCGACAGTGACGATCCGCAAGCTGGACGATGCCGTGCTCGCGCGGCTGAAGCGCCGCGCCCGTATCCAGGGCCGTTCCCTGGAGGCGGAACTGCGCGAGATCCTGACGGCCATGGCGGCCCGGGAAATGACGCCCGAGGAGAAATGGGCCCTGTTCGAACGCCTCGCGGCGGCGGCGTGAACCCCGGAATTCGGCTCTCTCGCCTGTCACCCCCGCCTTGTGCGGGGGTCTGGTTGCTGCAGTGAAAGCGGCTATTTCCTTTCCGGATGCCCGCACAGGGCGGGCATGACCTCTCCCAGTTGCTTGTCATGACCGCTTACGCCGAATGGCAGATCACCAGCAATTTCTCCTTTCTGGAAGGCGGTTCCCACGCCGAGGAACTGGCCGCGCAGGCGCAGGCGCTGGGGCTGGCGGGGATCGGCATCGCCGACCGCAACAGCCTGGCCGGCGTCGTCCGCGGGCACCTGGCGGCGAAGAGCCTCGACCTGCCCTTCCGCCCCGGCTGCCGGCTGGTCTTCCGCGACGGCGCGGAGATGCTGGTCTATCCGTCGGACCGCGCCGCCTATGGCCGGCTCAGCCGCCTGATCACGCTGGGCCGGCGGCGGGCGGAGAAGGGCGAATGCCATCTCGATTTCGAGGACGCGGCGGCGGCGGCCGAAGGCCTGGTCGCCATCGCCCTATCGGCGGACGCGGGGTTTCTCGGCCGGGTGCGCGATGCCTTTGGCGGCCGCGCCTACCTCGCCGCCTGGATGCTCCGCCGGGGCGACGACCGCCGCCGCCTGGGTGAACGGCTGGCGCTGTCGCGGCATTTCGGTCTGCCGCTCATCGCCGCCAACGACGTCCGCTATCACGTCCCCGAGCGGCGCCGGCTGCAGGACGTGCTGACCTGCATCGCCGAGGGCTGCACCATCCACGAGGCCGGCCGGCGGCTGGCCGCCAATGCCGAACGGCACCTGAAAGCGCCGGCCGAGATGGCGCGGCTGTTCGCCGACGCGCCCGATGCGGTCATGCGGACCCTGGAGGTTCTGGAGCGCACAGGCTTCTCGCTCGACGAACTCGCCTACGAATACCCCGACGAGGTGGTCGATCCCGGCGAGAGCCCGCAACAGACCCTGGCGCGGCTGACCCGCGCGGGCGCGGCGGGGCGCTATCCGGACGGTCTGCCGGCGAAGGTGGCGGCGCAGATCGCCCATGAGCTGGAACTGATCGCACAGCTGGGCTACGCGCCCTATTTCCTGACCGTCCACGACATCGTCCGCTTCGCGCGCGAGCGCGGCATCCTCTGCCAGGGACGCGGCTCGGCGGCCAATTCAGCGGTCTGTTACTGCCTGGGCGTCACCTCGGTGGATCCGGCGCGCATGGACCTTCTGTTCGAGCGCTTCGTCAGCGCCGAGCGCGACGAACCGCCTGACATCGACGTCGACTTCGAGCACGAGCGCCGCGAGGAGGTGATCCAGTACATCTACGAAAAATACGGCCGCGACCGGGCGGGGCTGGCGGCGACGGTGATCTCCTACCGCTCGAAGAGCGCCATGCGGGAGGTCGGCAAGGCGCTCGGCCTGTCGCTGGACGCGGTGGAGGCCATGACGAAAAGCGTCTGGCGGGAGGGGCTGCAGGACGACCGCATTGCCGAGGCCGGCCTCGATCCGGCGGATCCGACCGTGGCGGAGGCGCTCCGCCTCGCTCGCGAACTGCAGGGCTTTCCGCGTCATCTCTCGCAGCATGTCGGCGGCTTCGTCATCAGCCGCGGGCCGCTGTCGGAGCTGGTGCCGGTCGAGAACGCGGCGATGGCCGACCGCACGGTCATCCAGTGGGACAAGGACGATCTGGACGCGCTCGGCCTGATGAAGGTCGACGTGCTCGGCCTCGGCATGCTGACCTGTATCGCCAAGGCCTTCCGCATGCTGGACGAGAGCTATGGCCGGCCGATGGACCTGGCCTCGGTCCCGCCCGACGATCCGGCGGTCTACGACATGCTCTGCGAGGCCGATTCGGTGGGTGTCTTCCAGGTCGAAAGCCGGGCCCAGATGACCATGCTGCCACGCCTGAAGCCGCGGACCTTCTACGATCTGGTGATCGAGGTGGCGATCGTTCGCCCCGGCCCCATCCAGGGCGACATGGTCCATCCCTATCTCAGACGCCGCAACGGCGAGGAGAAGGTGGATTTTCCATCCGAGGAGCTGCGCCGGGTGCTGGGCAAGACCATGGGCGTGCCGCTGTTCCAGGAGCAGGCGATGCAGATCGCCATCGTCGCGGCCGGCTTCACGCCCTCCGAGGCGGACCGTCTGCGCCGCGCCATGGCCACCTTCCGCAAGGTCGGCACCATCCACACCTTCCAGGAGAAGCTGGTCGAGGGCATGGCGGAACGCGGCTATGAACGCGATTTCGCCGAGCGCTGCTTCCGCCAGATCGAGGGTTTCGGCGAGTACGGTTTTCCCGAAAGCCACGCCGCCAGCTTCGCCCTGCTGGTCTACGTCTCGGCCTGGCTGAAACGGCATTATCCGGACGTCTTCTGCGCCGCCATCCTCAACAGCCAGCCCATGGGCTTCTACGCCCCGGCGCAGCTCGTCCGCGACGCCCGCGACCATGGCGTCGAGGTCCGCCCCGTCGACGTCAATCATTCCATGCCGGACCACCTGCTGGAGCCCCTGCCGGCGCCCGATCCGAAGACCGGCCTCGGGACGGCGGTGCGGCTCGGCTTCCGCCTCGTCAAGGGACTGAACGCGGAGGCGGCGGACCGCATCGCCGCGGCGCGGCCGGAAGGCGGCTACGCCACGGTGCAGGAACTGGCGCGGCGGGCCGGGCTGGACCAGACGACGCTTCGCGTGCTGGCCGATGCCGACGCCTTCGGCTCCATGGGGCTCGACCGCCGCCGCGCGCTCTGGGCGGTGCGCGCGGTGGAGCCCGAACCGCTGCCGCTGTTCGCCGCCGCCGAGGCCCGGGCCGGCGCGGCCGGCCACAACCGGCCCTTCGACCTGATCGAGGAACCGGCCGTCGATCTGCCGGAGATGCGGCCGGGGGAAGAAGTGGTCGCCGACTATCAGCGGCTCAGGCTGTCGCTGCGCGCCCATCCCTGCGCGCTGCTGCGGGAGCGTCTGGGAGCCCATGGCGCAGTACGCGCGCAGGCGCTTTCGGCGCTGCCGGACGGCCGCCGCACGGTGATCGCGGGACTGGTGCTGGTGCGTCAGCGTCCGGGCAGCGCCAGCGGGGTCATCTTCGCGACCCTGGAGGACGAGACGGGGGTGGCCAACATCGTCGTCTGGCCGCACGTGTTCGAACGGTTCCGCCGGGTGCTGCTGACGTCGAGGCTGCTGGGGGTGTCGGGGAAGCTGCAGCGTGAGGGGCTGGTGATCCACGTGGTGGCCGAACGGCTGTTCGACCTGAGTGGGGAGCTGGCCACGCTGACCGAGGATCCGGACCTCGCGCCGCCGGAAGCCGTGGATGGAAGCATCGCCCGCGCCGACGAGGTGCGCCGGCCGCAGGTTCCGAGAAAGCGGATGGAGGAAAAGCCGGGATGGCGCCTGGACCGACCTGAGCCGGCCCGGGAAGCCATGCCGAAGGGGCGGAATTTCAAATGAGCCTTCCGCCGGGCTCCGTCAGGAACCGTCCGCGCGGGCCGGAGGGCGCCGCGCCGCGCGGACGGGTCGTCTCCTCAGGCCGCGCGGTGCTTGCCGCCGGCGAGCCGGGCGCGGATCCGGGCGAAGCCCTGGCGGAGCCACTGAGCCAGCATGCGGGACTGCTCCCGGCGCGCGAGCGCGATGCCGTGGTCGATCTCGCCGAAGGAAGGCACGTAATATTCCGGCATGCCGTGCGCGATGGACGCGTAGTCGGCGGTGCTGCGGTGGTCGATCTGTTCGTGTCGCATGTCAAAGTCCTTTCAACACGTGTTGTCCCGGACCTCCCATGAAGCGGCTTCGGGGTGACCGCTTTCGTCCCCTATATAGGTCAGTGATGCTGCCGCGAAATCGTTTTCTTCGCAGGTGCAGCATTGCATTTTATGCATAGCTCGAGAGGCCGCGTTGGCAGCGTGTCAACTGCCGTGCGGCGTTGCAGATTGTTACCCGTATTGACCTGACGCGGCGGCAGCCCCGGCCTATGCTGGCGCCATGAGATTCCTGCATACGCATATCGGCCGGGACACGGCGGAACGGGGGCTGCCGCCGATGCACCCGTTGACACTTCGCTTCGTCGACCGGGAGTGGGACGCGCGCTACCGGGAAACGCAGCGCGAGGACAATCTCCGCACGGTCCGCCTGGCCTTCCTGATCACGATCGCCATCAATCTCGTCTTCGTCCCGCAGGACCTGTTCTTCTTTCCCGAGAACGCGGAGACCATCGCCCTTGTGCGGGCGCTGGGCGTGAACGGCCTGTTCCTGGCGATCCTGGGCCTCAGCTACACTCAGCACTTCCGCACGCGATGGCCGGCGCTGCTGATGCTGGGCGCGCTCGTCTACACGCTCTTCCAGGCGCTGGCCAACGTCTATGGCGGCCAGCCGGCGCCGCTGGACCATGCCTTCGTCATCGTCATCTTCGCGATCTATGCGCTGTTTCCGTTCTTCTACATCCAGGCCGTGGTGACGGCCCTGCTCGCGACGGCGCTGTTCGTCGCCATCACGCTGGGGCTCGCCTGGCCGCCGCCGGACTTCCAGCAGGCGATCTATGCGGTGATGCTGATGCTTACCGCGAACATCATCGGGCTGATCGCGCTGCGCCGGGTGGAGAAGCTCCGCCGGCTCGACTTCGCCAACAACGACCTGATCGACCGGGAGCGCGCGCGGGTGCGCGAACTGCTCGACCGGATCCTGCCGAAATCGGTGGCCGCGCGCCTCCGCGACGGGGAAAGCCAGGTGGTGGAGCAACTGGCCGACGTCACCGTGCTGTTCGCCGACGTGGAAGGCTTCACCAACATCGCCGCCGAGTGTGCGCCCGAGGAAACCCTGGCCATGCTGTCGGACACCTTCGAGCGTTTCGACCGGCTGACCCGGAAGCACGGCGTCGAGAAGATCAAGACCATCGGCGACGCCTACATGGTCGCCGCCGGCGCGCCCAAGGGCTCCACCGCCGACGCGCGCGCGGCGGCCGGGCTGGCGCTCGACATGCTGGCGAGCATGAGCGATTGCCGCCGGCCGGACGGGACGCCGCTGAACATCCGCATCGGCATGGCGCGCGGGGCGATCATCGCCGGCGTGGTCGGTGACAGCCGATTTCTCTACGATCTCTGGGGTGACGCGGTGAACACCGCTTCCCGCATGGAGACCACCGGGGCTCCGGGCCGCATCCAGGTCACGCGCGAAGTCGTCGAGGCGCTGGACGGCGCCTACGCGTTCGAGGCCCGCGGCGAAGTCGAAGTCAAGGGCAAGGGCATGATGCCCACCTGGTGGCTGCTGGGCCCCGTCGCCGCGAGCGAAGCCGCGGACTGAGCCCGGGCTGGCCTGAGCGGCCAAAGCGGATAAACTCCGCCCCGCCCAAGGGGAGGAGCGATTTGACGAACTATCCGGATTTCGAGTTCATCCGGCTGGCGCGCGTTGGCACGCGCGCCTGGCTGACATTCAACCGGCCCGAGGCCCGCAATGCGCTGACCCACCGAATGATGGAGGAGATCGGCGAAGCGCTGGCCGCCGTCCGGGCCGACGCCGAGGCCCGGGTGCTGATCCTGCGCGGCGCGGGCGGGAGTTTCTCGGCCGGCGGAGACCTCAACGCCATGCAGGAGATGCCGCCGGCTCCGGCGCCTGGCGAGGCGGACCCGCTGTTCCAGCCCTACCGCTTTTTCGGCGACGTGCTGCGCGATCTCGACCGCATGCCGATTCCGGTCGTCGCCGTGGTCGAGGGCGGCGCCGCCGGCGGCGGCTTCGGCATGACCTGTTGCGCCGATGTCGCCATCATCCGGGCTGACGCGAAGTTCGCCCTGCCGGAGCCCAAGGTCGGCTTCATCCCATCCCAGATCCTGCCCTTCATCGCCCGGCGGATCGGGGCAGGGCAGTTGCGCCGGATCGCCGTTCTGGGCCAGCGGATCGGCGGCGAGGAGGCGTTTCGCCTGGGCGTGGGCCATTATCTCGCCCGCACCGAGACGGAGACGGAGGAGATCCTGGCCGCGGTGCTGGACGAGGTCGACCGCAACGATCCGGCGGCGGTGGCGGCGGTCAAGGAGATCGTGCTGATGACGGAGGAGGCTGCGCTCGACGAGACCCTGGACAAAGCGGCCCAGCACCTGATCCGCCTGCTCCGGCGTCCCGAAGCGCCGGCCGGCATGCGCGCCTTCCTGAACAAGCAGCCGCCTCCGTGGCTGGCGCGGGCCCGCGAGATGAACGGCGCCGGCAGGAAACAGCCCCATCCCGTGCAGTCCCGGGCCAGTCCCGATGGTTCAGACAATTAATCGCACTTTCGTCGCGGAAGGCCGTATATTGAGCGCCTGAGAGGGACGGCATCGTCGACGAGGGGGTTCTGAGCGATGCACGAGGGAATCTGGACGACCATTCTCGGGCTGTTCGGCCTGATGACGATCGCCGTGCTGATCCTGCCGGTCGCGAAGCGCTACAAGTTTCCCTACACGGTGCTGCTCGCCGTCGTCGGGATCATCCTCGGCCTGCTGATCAGCGCCGCGCACGACGCCCATCTGGGGCCGGTCAGCGA
Organism: Minwuia thermotolerans; assembly: GCF_002924445.1. NCBI lineage: Bacteria > Pseudomonadati > Pseudomonadota > Alphaproteobacteria > Minwuiales > Minwuiaceae > Minwuia > Minwuia thermotolerans. The sequence continues at coordinate 78,566 of NZ_PIGG01000053.1, read as the reverse complement.
CCTGCTGCACAGTTTCGAGAGCTTCGATCTGACGTCGGAGATCATCATCTTCGTCTTCCTGCCGGCTCTGGTCTTCGAAAGCAGCCTGTCGATCGACGTGCGCAAGCTGATGGCCGACATACGCCCGATCCTGTTCCTGGCGGTCATCGGCCTGCTGATTTCCGCCTTCATGGTCGGCGGCGCGGTCTACGCGGTTTCCGGCATGGGCTTCGTCGTCTGCCTGCTGCTTGGCGCCATCCTCTCGGCCACGGACCCGGTCGCGGTCGTGGCGATCTTCAAGGATCTGGGCGCGCCGAAACGGCTCGCCATCCTGGTCGAGGGCGAGAGCCTGTTCAACGACGCCACGGCCATCGTGCTGTTCAATATCCTGGTCGCCATGATCCTGGGGGCCGCCGAAGCGGACCTGATCGGCGGCGCCTTCGGCTTCCTCCAGGTCTTCGTGGGCGGCATCGTCGTCGGCTACCTCATGGCCCGCGGCTTCGCCTGGGTGATCGGCCATGTCGGCGGCATTGCCCTGGTGGAGGTCACGCTGACGATCTCGCTGGCCTATCTCTCCTTCCTGGTCGCCGAGCACTATCTGCATGTCTCCGGCGTCATGGCGGTGGTCACGGCGGCGCTGGTGATGGGCTCTTACGGACGGACCACGATCTCCGGCCATGGCTGGCATCTGCTGCAGGAAACCTGGGAGAATCTGGGGTTCTGGGCCAATTCCCTGATCTTCGTCCTGGTGGGCATGGCCGTGCCTCAGATCCTGTCGGTGTTTACCGGCGGCATGTGGACCACCCTGGTGGTGCTCATCGCCACGGCCTTCTTCGCCCGCGGCCTGCTCACCCACGCCGTGCTGCCCGTGCTCAGCCGCTCGGGCATCGCCGCGAATGTCAGCCTCGGCTTCCGCACCGTGATGTGGTGGGGCGGTCTGCGCGGCGCGGTCTCGCTGGCGCTGGCGCTGGCAGTTCTCGAGAACGAGGCCTTCCCCGTCGACGTGCGGAATTTCATCGCCGCGCTGGTCTGCGCCTTCGTGCTGTTCACGCTGTTCGTCAACGCGACCACGGTGGGGGCGGTCATGAAGGCCTTCGGCCTCGACCGCCTGTCGCCGGCCGATCTGGCGGTGCGCAACCGCACCATCGCCCGGGCGCTGGACGACATCAGCAAGGCCGTCCCCCGCTGGGCCGAGCGCCACAACATCCCCGGCGAGGTCGGCGCGCAGGTGGCTGGCGACTACGCCCGGCGGGTCGAGGAGATGAACACGGCGGAAGGGACAGCCGTGGAACTCAGCGATGGCGACTGGCTCAAGATCGGTCTGCTGGCGACGGTCGGCCGCGAGCGCCAGGGCTATCTGGATCATTACTCGCGCGGCTATGTGCCTTCGGCAACGGCGCGGGAACTGGTGGCGTTGACCGACGAACTCATGGACGCCACCAAGACCGGCGGCGTCGAGGGTTACCGCAGCGCAGCGGACAAGCTGCTGGAGTTCAACTGGCGCTTCATGCTGTCGATGCAGGTCCAGCGGCGATTCGGCATGGCCGGCCCCCTTGGCAAGAGGCTGGCGAACCGCATGGAGCGGCTGCGCACGGTGATCGCGGTGCTGGCGGAAGTGCGCGATCAGGGCATCGACGACATCCGCGCGCTGGTCGGCGATCCGGCCGCCGACCGCCTGTGCGAGATCCTGGACGAACGGCGCGAGACCGTGATGTCGGCGCTCAATGCGCTCCGGGTCCAGTATCCCGACTATGCCGGCAAGCTGCAGCGGCGCTACCTGCAGCAGGTCGCGATCAGGCGAGAGCGGAGCGACTACGCCCGCCTGCACGACGAGGCCATCATCGGGGCGGAGATCTACGCCAATCTCCAGCAGGAGCTGGAGGAGCGCGAGGACGAACTTGGCCAGCGGCCGGCGCTGGATCTGGGTCTCGATCCCGAGCAACTCGTCGCCGGTGTGCCTCTGTTCCAGGGGCTCAGCCAGGATCGCATCCAGGCCATCGCGGCCCTGCTGAAATCGGAACTGGCCCTGCCGGGCGAGAACCTCTGCCGCAAGGGGGAGACGGGCGATGCCATGTACTTCGTCTCCTCGGGCGCCATCGAGGTCCGCGTCGAACCGGAGCCGGTCATGCTGGGCTCGGGCGATTTCTTCGGCGAGATCGCGCTGCTCAAGGACGCGCCGCGCACCGCCGACGTGGTGGCGAAGACCTTCTCCGACCTGCTGATCCTGGAGCGGCGTGACTTCCAGAAGCTGCTGGACGCCAACCCGGATCTGCGCAAGACGATCGAGACGGTCGCCGAGGAGCGTCTCAGCGCCTGAGCAGGGCGGGGCTGTCGCCGACGTCGCCCATGGCATGGCGCATGAAGAACCGGCGCAGCGGCTTCGTGCGGTTGACGGCGGCGAGACCAAGGTCGCGGACCAGCCGGATCGGCGGCAGATCGTTGGAGAACAGCCGGTTGAGGATGTCGGTGACGCCCGCCAGCACCACCGAATCGGTGCGCCGCCACTGTTCGTAGCGCGCCAGCAGCGTGGCGTCGCCGAGGTCCATGCCGATCCCGGCGGCTTCCTCCAGAATCTCGGTCAGCGCCGCTACGTCCCTGAGGCCCAGATTGAAGCCCTGGCCGGCGATCGGATGGATGCCGTGGGCGGCGTCGCCGATCAGGGCCAGCCGGTGCGCATGGTAGTCCTGCGCCAGCACCAGGGTGAGCGGATAGCGGAAGCGGGGGCCCACCACCTCCAGATCGCCCAGGAATCCGCCGACCCGGCGCTGGATCTCGTGGGCAAAGGCGGCGGCGTCCAGTTCCAGGAACGCGGGCGCCAGATCGCTGCGTTCGGTCCAGACCAGCGAGGAGCGGTTGGCGGTCAGCGGCAGGATGGCGAACGGACCCGCCGGGAGGAACCGCTCGTGTGCGATCGCCCGGTGGGGCAGTTCGTGGGCGATGGTGCAGACAATACCGTCCTGCGGATAGCGCCGCACGATGGCGTCTATGCCGGCCTCCTCGCGCAGACGCGACTGCCGCCCGTCGGCCGCGACACAGAGCTCGGCGCGCACCAGTGTGCCGTCCGACAGGCTGGCCTCGACCCCGGCCTGCCCGCGGCGCAGACGGCCGACCGACATGGGCGCGGCCAGGATGACCGAATCCAGTTCGGCCACGCTGTCCAGCAGGGCGCGGCGGGTGAACCGGTTCTCCACCATCTGGCCCAGGGGCTCATCGCCCAGATCCCGGTGGTCGTAGTGCAGGAACAGCGGCGCATTGCCGTCGGAGACGCGGATCTCCTCGATCGGCTGCACGTCCCGGATGCGTGGCGCGACATCCAGGCGCTGGAGCATGCGCCAGGAGGCGGCGGCGATGGCGGAAGCGCGCCCGTCGAATGGCGGCGCGACGGTCGTCTCCGGCGCTTCCCGGTCGACGACCATGGTCTCGATTCCGGCGCGGCCCAGCGCGGCGGCCAGGCTCAGACCCACCAGCCCGCCGCCGACGATCAGTACCCTGGTGCGTTGTTCCGCCATGCTCTGTCCGGTCAGCCGCCGCAGATTCCGATGAAACGGTCGACTTCATCATCGCCGGTCGCGAAGGAGGTGACCAGCCGCGAGACGTCGCGGCCGTCCTTGCTCATGGTGTGGAAGCTCGCGCCCGCTTCCCGCAGCAGCGCGGCCGTGTCCTCGGGCAGGGCCACGAACAACTCGTTCGCCTCGACGGGCGCGGCGAACGCCACACTGTTCAGACGTGCAAGGCCGTCGTGGAGCCGCGCTGCCGCCCGGTTGGCGTGACGCGCGTTCTCCAGCCACAGATCGTCCTCCAGATAGGCCAGAAGCTGCGCCGACAGGAACCGCATCTTGGAGAACAGGTGTCCCGCCCGCTTGCGGCGGTAGATGAAGTCCTTCGCCAGGTCCGTGTCGAAAAAGATCACCGCTTCGGCCGCCATGGCGCCGTTCTTCGTCGCGCCGAAGGACAGCGCGTCGACGCCGGCCTTCCAGGTCATCTCGGCGGGACTGACGTCCAGGCTGGCCAGCGCGTTGGCGAAGCGCGCGCCGTCCATGTGGACGCGGCAACCATGAGCATGCGCCAGGTCGCTCAACGCCGCGATCCGGTCGACCGGATAGACCGCCCCCCACTCGGTGCACTGGGTGAGCGAGATCGCCGCCGGCTGGGGGTGGTGATCGAATCCGGCCTTGAAGCGGCCGAGACCCGCCCTCAGGCCCTCGACCGTCAGCCGGCCATGCTCGGCCTCGACGGGATAGAGCTTGGCGCCGCCGGTGTAGAACTCCGGGCCGCAGCACTCGTCGTCGAAGATGTGGGCGTGGTCGTGGCAGTAGATCGCCCCCCAGGGCGGCGAGAGCGCGGACAGCGCAAGGCAGTTGGCGGCGGAGCCCGTCGCCACGGGAAAGACGGCGAGGTCGGTCTCGAAGATGTCCTTGAGCCGCGCCTCCAGCGATGCGGTCAGGTCGTCGGCGCCATAGGACGGGCTGAATCCCGCGTTGGCGCTCTGAAGCGCCTCCATGATCCGCGGATGGACGCCGGCGATGTTGTCGGAAGCGAAATTCATCCGGCGTTTCCTTGTTCGATGATGTCCAGGGCAAGCCTTTCGGGCTCCAGGCCGGGCGCCATGCGCCAGGCGGCGAGTCCCTGCGCGCCGCCCCAGCGCAGGCCCATGATCAGCCAGACCAGTTCCGGTTCGCCCGCGGCGCGTCCCCGGTCGGTGTCCGAGGGGATCGGTTCGCCGAACGGATGACTGTGATAGTGGCCGACGATTTCCAGTCCCGCGGCACGCGCCTCACGCTGGGTGCGGAGCCTGAGGCCCGGGTCGATCTCGAAGGTCTTCTCCCGCGCCTCGGCGATGTTGGGGCTGGGCACGACGCTTTCGATCCGGACGCTGCCGTCTTCGAGACGGCCGACCAGCAGCCCGCAGCCCTCCTCTGGAAAGCTCCCGGACAGCGCGGCGAATATCTCGCCCGCGCAATCCTCCGGCAGGGCGACGCGGCCGGACGTCATCGGCCCGTTGCGCGGCCGATCGGGCGGCCGGTGGCCGGATCGACGATCTCGACGGTCACGCGTCCGCCCGGCGTCTCCGTCCGCAGCATCAGCAACCCGCCGGAAAGTGCGGCGTCGACGATGCGGCCATCGCCCAGGTCGCGCGACCACGCCGCTTCTTCCGATGCAGCGGGCGCAGGCTGCGCGGGCGCCGAAGCGCGCGCCGGGGCGGGGTCTTCCTCCACCACCGCGTTCCCGAAACGGTTGATCGCCGTGTAGATGATGATTGCGGTCATCGCCAGAATCGCTATGCCGAGGACAACGACAACGATCTTGAGTACGCGGAAATTGGGCTGGTCTGGCTCTGACATAGACGAATCCGACTGGTTGGAAACCGAAATCCCGCCGGATGCCGCCGGCGCACGGCTGGACCGTCATCTGTCGCAGGTCTTCGGCGATCTCTCCCGCACCCGTCTGAAATCGCTGATCGAACAGGGCAAGGTCGAGATCGACGATCGGACGATAACGGAGCCCTCATACAGGGTCAAACCGGGCGAGCGCGTCATGGTCGCCTGGGAGCCGGCGGTGGAGGCGGATCCCGAGCCGCAGACGATTCCGCTGACGGTGCTGTACGAGGACGCCGACCTGATCGTGATCGACAAGCCCGCGGGCATGGTGGTGCACCCGGCGCCCGGCAATCCCGACGGCACCCTGGTCAACGCGCTTCTCGGCCATTGCGGCGACAGCCTGTCGGGCATCGGCGGCGTGCGCCGGCCCGGCATCGTCCACCGGCTGGACAAGGATACCTCTGGCGTGATGGTTGCGGCGAAGACCGACCGCGCGCATCAGGGCCTGGCGACGCTGTTCGCCGAGCACGACATCGAGCGCGTCTACATGGCCCTTGTCTTCGGCGCGCCGATCCGGCCGCGCGGCGTGATCGAGGGACCGATCGGCCGTGACCCGAAGGACCGCAAGCGCATGGCCGTGCGCGATGGCGGCAAGGCGGCGCTCACCCACTACCGCGTGGCGCGCCGCTTCGGCGCCGCGGCCAGCCTGCTGGAATGCCGCCTGGAAACCGGGCGGACCCATCAGATCCGCGTTCATCTGGCGCATGCCGGTTATCCCGTGATCGGCGATCCGGTCTATGGCCGCCGCCGTCAGGCGATGCCGAAAGGACTCGACGCAGCGGGCCAGGATGCAGTCCGCGCCCTGGGCCGGCAGGCGCTGCATGCCGCCGTCCTGGGTTTCCGCCATCCCGTGAGCGGAGAGACGCTGCGGTTCGAGGCGCCCTTGCCCGAAGACATGCGTGCGGTGATCCGGGCCCTCGACAATACCGTATGAATCCTTGATCCAACGCATTCCGGGCACCAGATGATATGGGTCTGCGTGGTGGCGCGCCGCCGCGCGGTGAGACAGCCTCGGTTCAGGCCGATCCGCAGGCTGTCCCGTGCAGTGCCAGTAGAGTTGCACGCATAAAGGAGGGACAAGAAGAATGGCTTCGCGCAACAACATTCCCGCGCTCACGCCCGATGGCAGTCTGAGCCACTATCTCGATGAAATCCGCAAGTTCCCGATGCTGGAGCCGGAAGAGGAGTACATGCTCGGCAAGCGTCTGCAGGAGCATGGCGACACCAAGGCCGCGCACAAGATGGTGACCTCTCACCTGCGTCTGGTGGCCAAGATCGCCATGGGCTACCGCGGCTATGGCCTGCCGGTGCAGGAACTGATCTCCGAAGGCAATGTCGGCATGATGCAGGCGGTCAAGCGCTTCGATCCCGACAAGGGCTTCCGCCTGGCGACCTACGCCATGTGGTGGATCCGGGCGGCCATCCAGGAATACATCCTGCGCTCGTGGTCGCTGGTCAAGATGGGGACCACGGCGGCGCAGAAGAAGCTGTTCTTCAACCTGCGCAAGCTGAAGGGCCAGCTGCAGGCCATCGAGGAGGGCGACCTGCACCCCGACATGGTGACGACCATTGCGACCAAGCTTCAGGTCTCGGAGCAGGAGGTGATCGACATGAATCGCCGCCTCGCCGCGCCCGACCATTCGCTGAACGCCCCGCTCCGGATCGACGGCGACGAGGAGTGGGTCGACTGGCTGACGGACGATTCCGAGACCCAGGAAGACACCTTCGGCGACGCGGAGGAACTCTCCCAGCGCCGCGCCATGCTGGAAGGGGCGATGAAGGTTCTCAACGACCGCGAACGCCACATCCTCACCGAGCGCCGGCTCAAGGACAATCCGTCCACGCTGGAGGAACTCAGCCAGGAATACGGCGTCAGCCGCGAGCGCGTGCGCCAGATCGAGGTCCGCGCCTTCGAAAAGCTGCAGCGTGCGATGAAGAATGCGGCCTCCGAGCAACGCAACCGGGCCGAGAAGCGCCGCGTCGCCCTGACGAAGGCCTGAGCCGCCCGGACCGGCGGGGGCCTCGCCTGAGCGGTGCGCCCCCGAGCCATGCGCGATCCGCATGGGCGAAGCCGCTCCAATCCGCTAGAACAGGTTTCGTGTTTCCACGGACCGAGTGAGCGACTTGCCAAGCGCGTCTCCCCAGCGCCAGGCCAAGGCCTTCGTGATGCCCGATCAGAACCCGCTGATCGGCATCGCCTTCATGCTGGCCGCGGTCACGCTGATGTTCCCGGTCATGAACACGGCGGTGAAGTATCTCACCGCCGAGGGCTACCCTTTCGGCCAGGTGGTCTGGGCCCGCTATGCCGGGCACCTGGTGTTCATGATGATCGTGTTCATGCCGCGCCGGGGCCTCTCGCTTTTCAGAACGGCCCGCCCCGGCGTGCAGCTGATGCGGTCGTTCCTGCTGTTCGCCTGCACGGCGATGTACTTCTACGCCCTTCAGTTCATCGATCTGACCGTCGCCGCGTCGATTTCCTTCACCAGTCCGATCGTCGTCACGGCGCTTTCCTTCGCGGTGCTGGGCGAGCGCGTCGGGGTGCGCCGCCTGTGCGCCGTGATCGTCGGTTTCGCGGGGGCGATGATCATCATCCGTCCCGGCGGCGAGGCGTTTCACTGGGCCATGCTGCTCGTCGTCGCCAACACCTTCTGCTACGCCTTCTATCAGCTGCTGACGCGGAAGATGGCCTTCAACGACAACCCGGAAACCACCAACACGCTGACCGCCGTCGTCGGCGCCGTGGTCTCCCTGGCGTTTTTGCTCGACGGCGTGGTGCTGCCCGACAACCTGCTGCACTGGGGGATGTTCGCCGGGGTTGGCGCCCTGGGCGGTTTCGGCCACTACATGGTGGCGCGGTCGTTTCAGTTCGCGGAGGCGTCGGTAGTCTCGCCCTTCTCCTACGGCCAGCTCATCGGCGCCACGATTCTGGGCTATCTGGTCTTCGGGACCCTGCCGGACATCTGGACCGGCGTCGGCGCACTCATCGTCGCCGGCAGCGGCCTCTACATCGCCTACAGGGAGCGGCGCAGGGTATAGCTGCGGCGGAGGCGGCGCGCAGAGCGCCAGCGCCAGTAGAAATGTCCCACCGCTATCGCGGTCAGCACCAGGCCGGCCAGCAGCCTGAGCAGGAACCGCCGGAGCGGCTCAGGCGACGCCCATTTCCGAGACATTGCCGGCCTTGTCGATGATGCGGGACTTCGGAACCACCAGGGTGACCGTGGTGCCGACCTCGGGCTCGCTGTCGATTTCGAAGCGTCCGCCGTGCAGCTCGACCAGCGATTTCGTCAGCGGCACGCCGAGCCCGGTGCCTTCGTGCTGGCGGGCGAGGCGGGAATCGGCCTGACCGAAGGGTTCCAGGACCTTCTGCATGTCCTCCTGCGCGATGCCGACGCCGGTATCGGCGATGGTCAGATGCAGGTCGCCCTGGGCGTCGAGATCGGCCCGCGCCTCGACGCGGGCGCCCTCGTGGGAGAACTTCACCGCGTTGGAGAGCATGTTCAGCAGCGCCCGGCGCATCAGGATCTCGTCGCAGAATATCTCCAGGCTGCCGCAGTCGCCGCGGAAGTCGATGCTGACGTCGTACTTGGCTGCCATCGCATCGACCAGGCGGATGCTGCGGTCGAACAGGTCGTCGACGCGGACATGGGATTCGTTGAGCACCGTCTTGCCGGCGTCGATCTTGGTCAGATCGAGGATGTCGTTGACGATGCGCAGCAGGTGATGGCCGCTGTCGTTGATATAGGTCGCGTATTCCGTGAACCGCTCGGTATCGGGGATCGCCTTGAGCTGCTGGCGGATCAGGTCGGAGAAGCCGATGATGGAGTTCAGCGGCGTGCGCAGTTCGTGGCTCATGGTGGCCAGGAATTCGGACTTCGCCTTGTTGGCGGCTTCGGCCTTGCGCTTGGCCTCGCGGAGCGTGGTCTCCAGGTCGCGGCGGCGCTTGATCTCGTCGCGGAGCTCGTCGTTGATGTGCTCCAGGTCGAGCGTGCGCTCCGCGACCCGGCGTTTCAGGTTCTCGTTCGCCGCCCTCAGCGCCGCGGAGGCGCGGCGGCGTTCGACCTGGGTATGGATGCGCGCCACTGTGATGTCGATGTCGACGGGCTTGGTGATGTAGTCGTTGGCGCCGGACTTGATGGCTTCGCCGATGCCGTCGCGCTCGTTGATCGCGGTGACCATGATGACCGGCAGTTCCGACGCGTTGCGCGCCGACCGGATCAGTCTGAGCGTGTCCATCCCGCTCATTCCCGGCATCATGATGTCCAGCAGCACGATGTCGAACTCGCGCTCGTCCAGCAGCTTGAGCGCCGACGGGCCGTCCTCGGCCATGACGGTCGAGAAGCCGCGGCGTTCCAGACGCCGCGACAGCATCGCGCGGTTGGCTTCGAGGTCGTCGACGACGAGGACGCTGACGGTGTCCGATTCCGACATGGTTCCCCCGCTCTGGGCGTGGATCAGGACCGTCAGGCTAACCGGCGTCCGTTCAACAAAGCGTTAATGGCCGGAACACGCGGACGACGCGCCGCCGGTCGCCGGCGGGGCCGCGTTCAGCGTTTCTTAAAACTCCCCGCGTCAGTTTCAAGGTCATCAATGGAGCGCTTCCATGGACCTGCACGGTCACCATGATCCGGTACTCGTCGCCCTGGCGGTCGCCGTCGGCATATCGGCCGCCTTCGGCGCCCTGAACCTCGGCGCCCGCGCCCGCGCCGCAAGGGGAGGCCGCGTCTGGCTCTGGACCGCCCTGGCCGCCACCACTTTCGGCAGCGGCGTCTGGTCCATGCACTTCATCGCCATACTGGCGATGACGCTGCCGGGAATCCCGGTCAGCTACGATCCGGTCATGACCGGCGTCTCCCTGGCCATCGCGATCGCCGTGGCCCTTGTCGGTCAGGCCCTGCTGACCGGCGGCGGAGGCGGGCGCCTTCGGCTGATCTTCGCCGGCGCGGTCATGGGGCTCGGCATCGCGGCAATGCACTATGCCGGCATGTCGGCGATGCGCATGCCGGCCGTCGCGGTCTATGACAGCCCCATGGTCGCCCTTTCGGTGGTCATCGGCATCGCGGCGGCAACGCTGGCGCTGTGGCTGTTCAATCGGGACAACTCGGCCCGGCGCAACCTGGCCGCCGCGCCCCTTATGGGGCTGGCGATCGGCGCCATGCACTACACGGGCATGATGGGGGTCGACTATCTGCCCGTTTCCGGAATGCAGCCTTCGGACTTCGCCAGCATCTATCCCAATCTGCTGGCGGTGATCATCGCGGGCATCATCGCTCTTGTCTGCTTCGGCGGCTTCGCCTTCGTCTCGCTGGATCGGCGCTCCGCCACCGCGCTCGAGGCGGCCTACGACCGCATCCGGCGGAGCGAGCGCCGCTTCAGCCTGATGGTCAATGGCCTGAAGGACTGCGCCGTCTTCATGCTGGATCGGGAAGGACGGATCGAAAGCTGGAATGATGGCGCGGCGCGTCAGTTCGGCTGGACCGAGGCCGACATTGTCGGTCTGCCCTCCTGGGTGCTCAATCTGCGGGGCGAACGTGCCGCCCGTAGCCTGGCCCGGGCGCTCAAGAAGGCCCGCCGACAGGGCCGCAACGAGTTTGACATGCGCGCCATCCGCGCCGATGGCTCCGAGTTCTGGGCCAACACAATCATCTATCCGGTCCGCGAGGACACAGGCGAGATGACCGGTTTCGTCGCCACGATGCGCGACATCAGCGAGCAGAGACGGTCGCGCGAGGCGCTGGCGGCGGCCAATGCCGAACTGGAACGCAAGGTCGAGGACCGCACCATGGCGCTGGCCCGCGCCAAGGAGGCCGCCGAAGCGGCCAACAGCGCCAAGAGCCGCTTCATCGCCAACATGAGCCACGAACTCCGCACGCCGCTCAACGCCATCATCGGCTACACCGAGATGCTGCTGGAAGACTTCGAGGCCGAGGGCGAAACGCAGACCACCGAGGATCTGAAGCGCATCGAGGGCGCGGGCCGCCATTTGCTGGACCTGATCAACGAGATTCTCGACATCGCCAAGATCGAGGCCGGCCGCTACACCTTCGACCACGACATCGTCGACGTGCGCGCGCTGGTGGGGGAGGCCGTGGCGACCGCCGAGCCCATGGTCGAGCGGCACGAAAGCCGGATGCACGTACATGTCGACGCCGCGGTCGACACCATCGAGACCGACCGCAAGCGCCTGTTCCAGTGTCTGCTGAATCTGCTGTCGAACGCCGCAAAGTTCACCCGCGCCGGCGATATCTGGCTCGATGTCGCGATCGAGGGCGGCGGCGCACGGCGGATGCTGACCCTGACCGTGCGCGATACCGGCATCGGCATGTCGGCCGACCAGCTGGATCGGGTTTTCGAGGCCTTCGCCCAGGTCGATGACCGTGCGACCCGCGGCGCCGAAGGCACGGGCCTCGGCCTCACCATCACCCGCCGGCTGATCGAGGCCATGGGCGGCGACATTGCTGTCGAGAGCGCCCCCGGCGAGGGTTCGACCTTCACCATCCGGGCGCCCCTGGAACCGGTCGAGGAAACCGCCACGGAAGCGGCGGCCCCCGTCGATGCCGCGGCGGCCGCGGCGACTCGCGTGGTGATGATCGACGACGACGCCGCCACCCTGGCGCTCTACCGCCGGCAACTCGAACGCGAGAACCACGAGGTCTACACCGCCGACACCGGGGAGGAGGGCGTGGCGCTGGTACGGCGCGTGCTGCCTGACCTGGTGTTGCTGGACATGAGCCTGCCCGACCGCAGCGGCGCCGAGGTGCTCGCGGAACTGCGCGCCGATGCGGCGACAGTCGCCATTCCCGTCGCCATCGTCTCCGGTTCCGAGCGTGAAGAGCACCACGCTGTTCTCGACGCGGTGGAATGGCTGACCAAGCCGGTGGGCGGCGAGGCGCTGGCTGCCCTTGTGGGACGCTTCGGCTGCGCCGCGGCCGCCGGCCGGGCGCTGATCCTCAGCGACCGGCCACAGGTGCAGTCGCGCATGACAGCCGTTCTGGAGCGGAGCGGCTGGCAGGCGCTGACCGTCTCGGATCCCGAGCACCTGACCGAGACGCTGTTGCAGGGCGTACGGGCCGCCTTTGTCGATACCGCCCGCTTCGGCGGCGCGGAGATGGTTGCGAGGCTGGCGCGGAGCGGTGTCGCGGCCATCCGCCTGGTCGATCCGGCGGAGGGACCGCCGGCAGGCGAGGGGCCGAGCCTGACCCTTCCCGAAACCGACGACGCCGAACTTCCCGCGGACTTGCTGCGGGAGGCCGCCGCTGCCTGGTCCCGGCGCGCGGCCTGACGCTCGGCGGCCCTGCCCCGGGGGCCGGCCTGAGGCGCGGGCATGCGGTGTTTTCATTCCCCCGCCGAGGGCTTATAAGGAGCCGCCCAATACCGGAGTACGGGAGAGTATGATGGCTTCGAAGGACTGGAGCCCGAAGAGCTGGCGCGACAAGCCGATCCGGCAGGTGCCCGAATATGACGACCCTGCCGCTCTCGAGGCGGTGGAAGGACAGCTCAGCCGCTTTCCGCCGCTGGTCTTCGCCGAGGAGGCCCGCAGCCTGAAGGCGCGGCTGGCCGAAGTGGCCGAAGGCCGCGCGTTCCTGCTGCAGGGCGGCGACTGCGCCGAGAGCTTCGCCGAGTTCCACCCCGACAACATCCGCGACACCTTCAAGGTGCTGTTGCAGATGGCCGTCATCCTGACCTTCGGCGCCAAGCTGCCGGTGGTGAAGGTGGGCCGCATGGCCGGACAGTTCGCCAAGCCGCGTTCGGCCGCGACAGAGACCGTCGACGGCGTCGAACTGCCCAGCTACCGCGGCGACATCATCAATGGCATCGACTTCGATCCCGCCTCCCGCAGGCCGGATCCGGAGCGGCTGCTGCGCGCCTACAGCCAGGCAGCGAGCACGGTCAACCTGCTGCGCGCCTTCTCCCAGGGCGGTTTCGCCGACCTGCATCGGGTGCATCAGTGGAACATGGGCTTCATCGCCGACACGCCGACCGGCGAACGCTACCAGGAGATGGCGGAGCGGATCGCCGACTCCCTGACCTTCATGGAGGCCTGCGGCGTCAACGGCGCCAACACGCCGTCGATTTCCAGAGTGGATTTCTACACCAGCCACGAGGCGCTGCTGCTGTGGTACGAGGAAGCGCTGACCCGGCGCGACTCGACGCGCAAGGACGCGCCCTGGGTCGACACCTCGGCGCACATGCTGTGGATCGGCGACCGCACCCGCGATCTGGACGAGGCCCATGTCGAGTTCATGCGTGGCATCCTCAACCCGATCGGCGTGAAGTGCGGCCCGTCGCTGGAGCCGGATAACCTGCTGAAGCTGCTCGACCGGCTGGACCCCGATCACGAGCCGGGGCGAATCACGCTGATCTCGCGCTTCGGCGCCGGCAAGGCGGGCGATCACCTGCCCCAACTGGTGCGTGCGGTGCAGAAGGCCGGCCGCAAGGTGGTCTGGTCCTGCGATCCCATGCACGGCAACGTCATCAAGTCGGAAAGCGGCTACAAGACGCGGCCCGTCCACGCGATCCTCAAGGAGGTGCAGGAGGTCTTCGCCATCCATCGCGCCGAGGGCAGCCACATGGGCGGCGTCCATTTCGAGATGACCGGCCAGGACGTCACCGAATGCATCGGCGGCCCCTACAATCTGGGCGACAAGGATCTCTCCGACCGCTACCACACCCATTGCGACCCGCGTCTCAACGGTCCGCAGGCGCTGGAACTGGCGTTCCTGATCGCCGAGATGCTGAAGGAGGGGCGCGAGGATGACAGCCTCAGAGAAGCGTCCTGAACTGAAGGTCGTCGGCGCGCGCGCGGACGGACCTGCGGGCGAGGCGCGGGATCCCGATCCCGTGCTGGAAGCCGCCATCGCCAGCCGCACGGATCATTATTTCCGCCGCACCAAGGCGATCGTCGAACGCTTCGGCGACATCCAGGTCCGCTACGCCATCTTCATGCGCCGGCCGGTGATGTTCGCGCCGCGCCTGGCGGTGGAGTGGATCGAGCAGGTCGCGCGGGAACGCAGCGTGGAGTTCGGCGTCGAACTCTGCTGCGGCGAGGGCGAATGGGTGGGCGCTGGCGACCCGCTGATTTACCTGACCGGCAGCCTGGTTCACCTGGTCGACCTCGAGACGCTCTATCTGCAGAAGCTCGGCGCCGCCTGCGTCGCCGCGCACAACGCCTATTCCATGTGCTGCGACATGCCGAAGGCTGGCTTCCTTGCCATGGACGCGCGCCATTGCACCGGCCCCGACATGGCCGAACTGATGGCCTATGCCGCCTCGGTCGGCTCGGAGGCGGCGAAGCGCGACAGGGGCGCGGTCGGCTTCGTCGGCAACGCCACCGACGCGACGGCCCATTTCTTCGGGCGGGAGAGCGGCCTTGGCACCATGCCGCATGCGCTGATCGGCTATGCCGGCTCCACGCTCCGCGCCGCGGAGATGTTCCGGGAGGTCTTCCCCGATGACCCGCTGACCGTGCTGGTCGACTATTTCGGGCGGGAGATCACTGACGCGCTCACCGTCTGCCGCCGCTTTCCCGACCTGGCGAGCCGCGGTCAGCTCTCGATCCGCCTCGACACCCATGGCAGCCGCTATGTCGAGGGGCTGGATCCGAGCCTCTCCTACGCGGTGCTGGAACGCCACGTGCCCAAGGCCACCCGGCAGTATCGCAGCCAGGCGGAACTCCGTTACCTGATCGGCACCGGCGTCTCGGCGGCGGCCATCTATCATCTGCGCGAGCGCCTCGACGCGGAGGGCTTCCAGCAGGTGAAGATCGTCGCATCATCGGGCTTTGGACCCGAGAAGTGCCGCATCATGGGCTCCGTCGGCGCGCCGATCGACGTCGTCGGCACCGGTTCCTACCTGCCGGAGCGGTGGTCGGAAACCTATGCCACCGCCGACGTCATCGAGTATGGCGGCAAGTCCAGGGTGAAGGTCGGCCGCGAGTTCCTGCTGGGCCATGGCTGAGACGGCTGTCGTCCGCGTGGCCGAGGGGCCGTCGGAGATTGCCGTCGCGAAGCGCTTCTTCCTCGACTACGCCGCCAGCCTCGACGTCGATCTCTGCTACCAGGGTTTCGATCAGGAGATGGCGCGCTTTCCCGGCGAGTATCGGCCCCCGAAGGGCGCGCTGCTGCTGGCCTGGAAGGGCGATGAGCCCGTGGGCGTCGTCGGCCTGCGCCCGCACGCCTCCGGTGCCGCCGAGATGAAACGTCTCTACCTGACCGACACGGCGCGCGGGACGGGTCTCGGCCGACGTCTGGCCGCGGCGGTCGTCGAACGCGCCCGCGACCTCGGCTATCCGGGCGTCGTCCTGGACACGCTCACCTCCATGACCGCGGCGCAGGGCATCTACCGCAAGATGGGCTTCCGCGAATATCTCCCCGCCGCCGACGGCGGCCACCCGGACCTGCTCTACTTCCGGCTGGGTTTCTGAGGCGTCTGGTTTCCTCGGCGCCGGCCCCTTAGGCTGGCGGCGGGAGGGCCTGCCGATGACCTATGACTTCTCATCCGTGTTTCGTGACGACCTGCCGCCGCCGGCGCAGCGTTTCACCGGGTTTCCGGCCTTCAACTTCGTCGGCGGCCACAACGCCGAGGAGATGGTGCCGGTCGAGGCCTTCCGCGCGGCGGCCGACGCCGTGCTGGCGCGCGAGGGCGAGACGCTGGGCATGTACGGGCTGCACAGCGGGCCGCAGGGCTATGGCCCGCTCCGCCGATGGCTGGCCGACAAGCTGAAACGCTACGCGGCGGTCGACTGCGGCGCCGACGACATCCTGCTGACGTCCGGTTCGCTGCAGGCGATCGACCTGATCAACGACGTGCTGCTGGAACCGGGCGACACGGTGGTGGTCGAGGCCGACAACTATGGCGGCGTGTTCCCGCGGCTGGCCCGCTGCGGCGCGCAGCCCACGCCCGTGGCGCTGGACGCGGACGGCATGCGCATGGATGCGCTGGAGGCGACCCTCGACGATCTCGCCGCCCGGGGCGTGAAGCCGAAATACATCTACACCATTCCGACGGTGCAGAACCCGACGGGCACCATCCTGCCGCTGGAGCGCCGCCGGCGCATGCTCGAGCTGGCGAAGGCTCATGACGTGCCCGTCTTCGAGGACGAATGCTATGCCGACCTGGTCTGGTCGGGCGCGCGGCCGCCGGCGCTGAAGGCGCTGGACGACGACGGCCGCGTCATCCACATCGGCTCCTTCTCCAAGACCATCGCTCCGGCGCTCCGCGTCGGCTACATCGTCGCCGGCTGGCCGATCCTCTCCCGCATCCTGTCGGTCAAGACCGACGCCGGTTCGGGGGCGCTGGAACAGATGGTGCTGGCCGAGTTCTGCCAGAAGCACTTCGACGGCCATCTGCAGCGGCTCAACGAGCGTCTGGAGGCGAAGCTGGACAACCTGACGGGCGCGCTCGACGCCTTCTTCGGGACCAGCGTCAGCTATACGCGTCCGCCGGGCGGCATCTTCCTCTGGGTCCGCATGCCCGACGGCGTCGACACGACCCGCCTTGCCGAGGTCGCGGGCCAGGCCGGGATCGCCGTCAATCCCGGTGCGGAATGGTCGCTGGCCGGGGACGCCGGCCGCTGGATCCGCATCTGCTTCGCCAACCCGCCCGAAGCCACGACCAGCGCCGGCATCGAGGCGCTGGCCAGGGTCTGTCACGAGGAATTCGGCGTGCCCGAAATCAGCGGCAATGTGAGGTTGTGAGGCGAATAGAGCGCCACGAATTCCGTGTCATGCCCGCCTGCGTGCGGGCATCCGGTGAACTATCGAATCTCGGCGAAGCCGTTCCGGACCCCCGCACAAGGCGGGGGTGACACGTCGGGAAACGTCCCGGCCGTCAGTAGTTCGAGAGCGCCTGGCTGAAGTCGCGTTTCAGGTCGTCGACGTTCTCCAGGCCGACCGACAGGCGCACCAGGCCGGGCGTCACGCCGATCCGCCGCCGCTCCGCCTCGGAAATGGCGCGGTGCGTTGTCGTCTCCGGATGGGTGATCAGACTCTTGGAATCGCCCAGATTGTTGGAGATGTCGACGATCTTCAGCCGGTCGAGACAGTGGAACGCCGCGGCCTTGCCGCCGTCGACCTCGAAGGAAATCAGCGTGCCGCCGGCCTTCATCTGACGCTTCGCCAGGGTCGCCTGCGCAAAGCAGGGAAGGCCCGGATAGTGCACCTCGGCGACGCGCGGCATGGCCTGCAGGTGCTCGGCCAGCGCCAGCGCATTGGCGGCCATCTTTTCCACGCGCAGCGGCAGGGTCTCCAGACCCTTCAGCATCACCCAGGCGTTGAACGGGCTGAGCGAGGGGCCGGTATGGCGCATGAAGGGCATCAGCAGGTCGTCGACGAAGGCCCGCGTCGAGAGGATCGCGCCGCCCAGGCAGCGGCCCTGGCCGTCGATGTGCTTGGTCGCGGAATAGACGACGATGTCGGCGCCGAGCTCCAGCGGCTTCTGGAACAGCGGCGTGGCGAAGACGTTGTCCACGATCACCTGCGCGCCGGCGGCGTGGGCCAGCTCGCTGACGGCGGCGATGTCGATCAGCGCCAGCGTCGGGTTGGCCGGCGTCTCCATGAAGACGCAGGCCGCGCCGGGGCGCAGCGCGTCCGCCCACTGCTCCAGGTCGTCGCCGTCGACCAGCACGGCTTCGATCCCGAAGCGCGGCAGGATCTGGGTCAGGATGTGATGGCAGCTTCCGAACAGCGCGCGGGAGGCGACGACGCGGTCGCCGGCCTTCAACTGCGCCATCAACGAGGCGAAGACCGCGGCCATGCCGGTCGCGGTCGCGAAGCAGGCCTCGGCGCCTTCCAGCAGCCTGAGGCGCTCCTCGAACATGGCGACCGTCGGGTTGCCGTAGCGGGAATAGATGAAGCCGTCCTGTTCGCCCTTGAAGCGCGCCTCGGCGTCGGCGGCGGTCTCGTAGACGAAGCCGGAGTTCAGGAACAGCGCCTCGCTCGTCTCGCCCTCGCCGGAGCGGTTCAGCCCGCCGCGGACCAGCCGCGTCTCGGGCGCCCAGCCGTCGACCTCGTCGTCCCGCCCGCTCATTGCTGTCGCCAGGGCAGGCCGCGATGGCGCCAGCCGCCGACATTGCCGCGCCGTCCGGCGTCGTCCTTGTCGCCCTCGAAGCCCTCGGCCACGTTGTAGCACTCGGCGAAACCGGCCTCGGTCAGCGCCTTCGCGGCGGCCTTCGAACGCGCGCCCGAGCGGCAGAGCAGGTAGACCGGCTGTTCCGGCGTCACCCCCTGGGCCCGGACCTGGTCGACAAAGGCGAGGTTGACGTTCATCTCGGGGTAGGATTGCCATTCGACGAACAGCGCCGCGCGGTCCAGTCGGGTCAGGTCCGGCACGCCGACGAACTGCCATTCGGGCACGGTCCGCACGTCGACCAGCACCGCGTTCGGGTCGGCCTTCAGCGCCTCGAAGACCTCCGCCGGGCTCCGGTCGCCCGCATATCCTGTCTCGGTCATCCCCTCGATGCCTTTCAGAGCGTGTGTATGCCGCATTCGGTCTTGTCCTGCCCGCGCCAGCGGCCGGCCCGGGCGTCCTCGCCCGGCGCCACCCGATCGGTGCAGGGCATGCAGCCGATGGACAGGAAGCCGTCGGCCACCAGCGGATGCCGCGGCAGACCGTATTTCACGAAATGGGCTTCTATGTCGTCCGGGGTCCATTTCGCAAGAGGATTGAACTTCACGCGGCCGTCGGCGGCCTCGATCGCGGGCAGATGATGGCGCTCGCCGCCCTGAAAGCGCTTGCGGCCCGACAGCCAGGCGTCGAAGGGCTGCAGCGCGCGCTTCAGCGGCTCCACCTTGCGCACATAGCAGCACAGATTGGCGTCCCGGCTGAACAGCAGCAGGTCGGGATCGGCCGACTTCACGGCCCGCGGCTCGGGCTTGATCGTGCGGACGTCGCTCAGGCCGAGGCGGTCGGCCAGGGCGTCGCGGTAGCGCAGCGTCTCGCCGAACAGCCGGCCGGTGTCGATGAAGGTGACGGCGATGTGGCGGCTGACCTCGGATGCCAGATGCAGCAATACCGCGGCCTCGGCGCCGAAGGAGGAGACCAGGGTCAGCTTCGGGCCATAGCGGTCGAAAGCGACCTCGATCAGGTCCCGGCCCTGCAGGTGTCCGAACGCCCGGTCGAGTTCCCAGGCCTGGTTGGAGGCCCGGATCAGCCGTTCGGTGTCGGCGAAGGGAAATCGTGACTGGAAGGACATGACGCTGAATTCCGTTCGTCTGGGATCAGGACGCGATCGCCTGCGGCGCCGTATGACGGCCGCGATAGGCGGGAATGCGGTCGTCAGCTGCCGGCTGGTAGACCGAGCGGTAGCGACGCGCCGCCGCCAGCCACGGGCCGGTGTCCGCTGCATCATCGACAACGACGGCGTCGACGCCGCAGCGCAGCAGGAACTGGTGCTGATCGGGGATCAGCGGACCCTCGGCGCGGATCTCGCCCCTGAAGCCCAGATGTTCCCGCAGCGTCCGCGCCTGGCTGAAGCCGCGGCCGTCGGTGAAGGCGGGAAAACGCAACGCCACCGCCGCGATGCGGTCCAGGTCGGGGGCCAGCACCTCCGGATCGGTGTCGTTGGGCAGGGTGATGCCGATGGCGGTCTTGCCGCGCAGCAGCTCCCGTTCGGCCTGCCACAGCTCCAGGCTGACGAAATACGCGCCGGGTTTCAGGGCCTCGGTCGCGGTCTCGGCGGTCTGCCAGCGGTCCTGCAGGACGCGGCCTTGCTTAATCAGCGCCATAGAGAGCCTCCTTGAACGGTGCGGGGCCGGTACGCTCGAGCGTGTCGATGAAACGCTCGCCGTCCCGGCGTTGGGCGACATAGGTCTCGACGATGGTTTCGACGGCGTCGACGGTCTCGTGGGCGTCGAAGGCGCGGCCGACGATCCGCCCCACGGCGGCGTCCTCATCGGCGCGGCCGCCGAGGGTGATCTGGTAGAATTCCTCGCCCTTCTTGTCGACGCCAAGAATGCCGATATTGCCGACGTGGTGATGGCCGCAGGCATTGATGCAGCCGGATATGTTCAGGCTGATCTCGCCGATGTCGTGCAGCCGGTCCAGGTCGCCGAAGCGCTCCGACAGCGCCTGGGAGAGCGGGATCGAGCGGGCGTTGGCGAGACTGCAGTAGTCCAGGCCGGGGCAGGCGATGATGTCGCCCAGCAGGCCGATGTTCGGCGTGTCCAGGTCCACCGCGCCCAGCGCCAGCCAGAGCCCGTAGAGGTCGTCCTGGCGGACATGGGGCAGCACCAGG
Organism: Minwuia thermotolerans; assembly: GCF_002924445.1. Taxonomy (NCBI): domain Bacteria; kingdom Pseudomonadati; phylum Pseudomonadota; class Alphaproteobacteria; order Minwuiales; family Minwuiaceae; genus Minwuia; species Minwuia thermotolerans. The sequence goes on along the minus strand of NZ_PIGG01000053.1, from coordinate 57,980 downwards.
TTCTGCTCGTGGGCGACCCGCACCTCGCCGAAGGACCAGCGGTCCGCGAAATCGGCCACGGCATCCATCTGGTCGGCGGTGGCGTCGCCGGGAATGCCGCCGACAGGTTTCAGCGAGATATTGGCGATGGCATAGCCCGGCTTCTTGTGTGGCTTGACGTTGGAGCGGACCCAGCGCTGGAAGCCCCGGTCTTCGAACCGCTTCCCATGGAAGGCGCGGGAATCGCCCTCGAAACGCTCGAAGGGCGGCTCGTCGAAGGCGGCACGGATGCGGTCGATCTCGGCCTGGGGCAGGGAGAGCACGCCCTCGCGGATCCGCGCCCACTCGGCCTCGACCTGGCGGGCGTATTCGTCGGCGCCCAGTTCGTGCACCAGGATCTTGATGCGCGCCTTGTACTTGTTGTCGCGCCGGCCATGGCGGTTGTAGACGCGCAGCATGGCCTCGAGATAGCTGAGCAGGTCGCGCTCGGCGACGAAGCCGCGGATCAGTTTCGCGATCATCGGCGTCCGGCCCTGGCCGCCGCCGGCCCACATCTGGAAGCCCAGCTCGCCGGCGTCGTTGCGGACGATGACGATGCCGATGTCGTGCACCTTGATCGCTGCGCGGTCCTTCTGCGCGCCGGTCACCGCGATCTTGAACTTGCGCGGCAGGAACGAAAACTCGGGATGGAATGTCGACCACTGGCGGATGATCTCCGACCAGATGCGGGGGTCGTCCACCTCGTCGGCGGCGGCCCCGGCGAACTGGTCGGCGGTGGTGTTGCGGATGCAGTTGCCGGAGGTCTGGATGGCGTGCATCTCCACCTCGGCCAGCTCGGCCAGGATGTCCGGCGTCTCTTCCAGCTTCGGCCAGTTGTACTGGATGTTCTGGCGCGTCGTGAAATGGCCGTAGCCGCGGTCATAGCGGCGCGCGATATGCGCCAGCTTGCGCATCTGCGCCGAGGACAGCACGCCATAGGGCACGGCGACCCTCAGCATGTAGGCGTGAAGCTGCAGGTAGAGGCCGTTCATCAGCCTCAACGGGCGGAACTGTTCTTCGGTCAGTTCGCCGGAAACCCGGCGGGCGACCTGCTCGCGGAACTCGGCAACGCGGGTCTCGACGAGTTCGCGGTCGATGGCGTCATAGGCGTACATGGCTCTACCTCACGCGGCCTGGGGCTTCAGGTAGTCGACGGACGGACCGCTCACGCGCAGCCGCTCGCGGTAGCGCAGCGGGCGCAGCTCTTCGCCGATCCGTTCGACGGCGATCTCGTAGGGACCGACGGCGACGCCCGGCTCGGCCTCGGCGCGGGTCAGCAGGGCGGCCGTGGCCTCCTTGCCTTCGGCTGTCTCGGCCTGTTGCAGATCCGTGGACCAGCCGTTTCCCGTCAGAAAGATGACGACGCCGTCGTTCAGGCGGTTGGCGGTGATGACGTTGAGGCTCATGGTGTCTCTCCGCGTCTCAGAGGGCCAGCGCCAGCCGCTCGCTGGCGGTGACGGCAAGGGAGTCGCCGACGACCTCGCCGATGACGATCAGGGCGGGCGAGGCGACCGCTTCCCGGACCAGCAGGTCGGGCAACTCGTCCAGGCGGCCATAGACCACGCGCTGGCCGGGCAGGGTGCCGTTCTCGATCACCGCGACCGGGGTCGCCGGGTCGCGGCCATGCTCGATCAGGGCTTCACTGGAGGCGCGGGCCGTCTCGACCCCCATATAGACCGCCAGCGTGTGGCGGGCGCTGGCCAGCAGGCGCCAGTCCAGGTCCGGTTCGCCGCCCGCCTTGCCCTGGCCGGACAGGAAGGTGACGGCGCTTGCCTTGTCGCGATGGGTCAGCGGAAACCCGGCGGCGGCGGCGCAGCCCGTGGCCGCGGTGATGCCCGGCACCACCTCCACCTCGACGCCCTGACGCCTCAGGAAGTCGGCTTCCTCGCCGCCGCGGCCGAAGACGAACGGATCGCCGCCCTTCAGCCGGACCACGAGATGCCCGGCGCGCGCCTCGTCCAGCAGGATGCGGTTGATCTCGTCCTGGCTGCGGAAATGCGCGTCGCGCGCCTTGCCCACATAGACCCGTCGGGCGTCGCGGCGGGCGAGGTCCAGGACCTCGTCGCTGACCAGCCGGTCGTGGACGATGACGTCGGCCTGCTGCAGCAGGCGATGGGCCTTGCGGGTCAGCAGTTCCGGGTCGCCCGGGCCGCCGCCGACGATGGCTACGCGGCCGATGATCTCGCCCGCTGCGGCGCGGTTGATCAGCGCCAGCATGTCCTGGCTGGCCCTGTGTTCCTCGCCGCGCAGCACCTGACGCGCCACCGGGCCGTCCAGGAACCGGTCCCAGAACTTGCGGCGCTGGCGGGCCGTGGGCAGTACGGCCTTCACGGCGCCCCTGAAGCGGTCCACGAAGCCGGCGAGGCTGCCGAGATTTCGCGGCAGCGCGGTCTCGATGACGCCGCGCACCTGGCGGGCCAGCGCGGGCGCCGCGCCGCCGGTCGAGATGGCCACGGTAATGGGCGCGCGGTCGACGATCGCGGGCATGGTGAAGTCCGACAGGGCGGGCCGGTCGACCACGTTCACGGTCACGCCTGCGATGCGGGCCGCGTCGGAAACGATCCGGTCGGCGGCCTCGTCATCCGTGGCGGAAATGACGAATACCGCCTCTTCCAGATCCTGACTGTGGAATTCCCGGCGGTGCACCGAGATCACGTCCTCGGCAGCCCAGGCCGAGAGGGTCGCGTCCGGCTTCGGCGTTACCACCGTGACCGCGGCGCCGGCGTCCAGCAGCAGCCGCGTCTTGGCCACCGCGGCCTCGCCGCCGCCGACGACGAGGACCTTGCGGCCCGTGAGTTTCAGGAAGATCGGAAATGCCTGCATGACGCCGCTCCTATCGGGAAAGGCTCAAGTGGCCGGAAAAACGAAGGAAATGCGCGGGCCTGTGGCCGGCGGGATGCGGTTCTGCGATGGGCTGCGCCGTCATGGCGTGACCTCCGTGGCTCTGTCCCGGGCCCACGGAGAAAGCTCCGTGGCGCTTTAGCTGTTGGTGACGCGGTGCAAGCTGCCCAATCAAATGCCGCGGGTCCGGATTCCGGTCGGACCAGTCCGTCGTTCTTCGCGCTGTTCCGGGCTCTGCCCTTCGGTTGCTGCGGAGCTCGTCGCCCGGATATCGCGCCGTGTTCGACATGGACGAAAATTCGTTATCTCGAACTGTAAGTCAATAAAATTATTCAATCGGATGGGATATATATTTTTCATCACAATTAGAAAGTGTGAAATAGTGATGCGTCACGGCATCGGGCGCGGGCCCGCCGACGCCACCGCCGGCGTGCGCTGGCCCGGAACCGAAACAAGCCTCAGGCGTCTGCTTCGTCCAGCCGGCCGACGATGAACATGCGGCGGAACGGGAACAGCGTGATCCCGTCCGCCGCCATCGGATAGGCCTCGCGCAGGCGCTTCCTGTAACGCTTGACGAAGTCGTCGAAGTCGAGCGGGTCGAGGTGGCGCTCCACGGGCAGCAACGCCGTGCCGCGCACCCATTCGAACACCGGATCCTCGCCGGTCAGCGCCTGCTGGTAGACCGTCTCCCAGATATCGACATGATCGCACTCCGACCTGAGCAGGCCGTGATAGAAGGCCGGCGCCTGCACGAAGTCGCCGACCAGCCTCTTGAGCAACCGCTCCCGGTAGGGCTCCTGGGCCGCGATCTCTCCGATCAGCCTGTGGGAGGGGGCCTCGAAGTTGTTGGGCTGTTGAACCGCCACGACGCCGCCGGGCCGGAGCGCCGCCAGCAGCCGCCGGAACAGGCCCTCATGGTCGGCCACCCAGTGGATCGAGGCGTTGGCGAAGATCACGTCCGCCGGTTCATCTGGCGTCCATTCCGCGATGTCGCCAGGCTCGAAGGCCAGACCGGGATGGTTGGCCCGCGCCTTCTCCAGCATGGCTTCGCTGTTGTCGACGCCGATGACGCGGGCTTCGGGCCAGCGGGCCTTCAGCGGTGCGGTCGAATTGCCCGGGCCGCAGCCGAGGTCGTAGACCAGCTGTGCGTCCTCAAGCGGAATCCGCGCCAGCAGGTCGAGCGCCGGCCGCGTGCGCAGGTCGCCCATGGCGCCCTTCAAGTAGCGGTCCGGGTTCCAGGCGTTTGCGGCCATTATGGGCTCCTTCGATTGACGCTGTCGCGGGCGGTCCCGATAATCCGGCATGGCTCGGGGGAGGGGCCGCATGATGACCTATGACGACTATGAATGCATTTCGTTCAGCCGTGACGGCAAGATCCTGACGGTGACGCTCAACCGTCCCGACGTGCTCAACGCCGTCAACGCCCGGCTGCACACGGAACTGAGCACGCTGTTCTACGATCTGCAGCGAGACGAGGCGGAGATCGTCGTGCTCACGGGCGCCGGCAAGGCGTTCTGCGCCGGCGGCGACATCGACTGGATGCAGGAGGGGATCGACGAGCCCGCCGGCTTCGAGACCACCGCCTACGAAGCCAAGCAGATCGTCTTCGGCCTGCTGGACCTGGAGAAGCCGATCATCTGCCGCCTGAATGGCGACGCCGTCGGTCTCGGCGCCACGATCGCCCTGTTCTGCGACATCATCATTGCCGCCGACACGGCGCGGATCGGCGATCCGCACGTCTCGGTGGGCCTGGTGGCCGGCGACGGCGGCGCGGTGATCTGGCCGCAGCTCATCGGCTATGCCCGGGCCAAGGAATATCTCATGACCGGCAAGCTGGTGGGCGCGGCCGAAGCCGCCGGCATGGGTCTGGTCAACCACGCCGTCGCCGCGGATGCGCTGGACGCCGAGGTCGACAAGATGGCGAAGCGGCTGGCCGGCGGCGCCTCCAAGGCGATCCGATGGACCAAGGTCTCGGTCAATATAGGGCTCAAGCAACTCGCCCATTCCATCATGGACACCTCGATCTCCTATGAGCTGATGAGCAACCTGACCGAAGACCATCAGGAAGCGGTCAACGCCTTCAGGGAGAAGCGGCGTCCCAACTTCACGGGCAAATAGAGATGGCCCGTATTCCCTATGTCGACCCGGCCGAGGCGCCGGAGGACGTCGCCGCCCTGCTCGCCAAGGTGCCGCCCATCAACGTCATGCGCATGCTGGCGCACGCGGCGCCCGAGTTCCGGCGTTTCGTGTCCTTTTCGGACGCGTTGCTCAGGAAATCCGACATCGACAAGTGGTGGCTGGAACTCGCGATCCTCAGGGTCGGTCACCTGTCGAGCGCGCCCTACGAGATCTTCCAGCACGAGGCGCTGGCCCGCGCCGTCGGCGGCCCCGAGGAGAAGATCGCCGCCGTGGGCCGATGGCCGGAAACCGACGCCTTCGATGCGGACGAGGAACTGATCCTCGCCTACACCGACGACGTTGTGAACAATGTCCGCGCTTCCGATGCGACCTTCGAACCGCTCAGAGCGAAACTGAGTCACCAGGGCCTGGTGGAACTCACCATGGCGATCGGCTTCTACATGATGGTCTCGCGGCTGCTGAACACCTTCGATGTCGAGATCGAGGCCGATGGCAAGAGCAGGATCAACCTCGAACGCTGAGACGTGATGTCCGCGGGCTGACGGACAGCAGACCGGCCCATATCTTGCCAGTATATTCATGTTCGGGCCGCAGTGTGGCCCCGGGACGCCTCAGGGTGGCGCAACCGGTCCGGATTCGGGCTTCGACTGTTTCGAATTGGTACAGGACATCATGGCCAGCAACTCATCCGGCAAGAGCGGCGGCGGCCGTGACGATGATCGGCGCGAAGACGAGCGCGGCGAGATCGTCCGCGGCCGTGACAAGGGCGTCGGGCGGGAACGGGCCGAGGACGACCGGGATGATGGCGATGGCGACGACCGCGGCGGAAAACCGGGCCGCGGCGACGATAAAGGCGATGATGATGGCCGCGAGGATCGGAAGGAACGCGACGGCCGCGAGCGCGTAGCCGACAAGGACGACGAGCAGGTGCGCAAGAGCGAGCGCGACGAGGACGACGCGCCCAAGGCGCGCGGCAAGGGCCGTGACAAGGATGAGGCGCGCAAGCGCGCCGAGGAGAAGGACGGCGAGGACCGCGACGCGCAAGCTGCCGAGAAGAATGCCCGGGCCGAAGAGAAGGCCCGGAAGATCGAACAGGCCGACGACGGCGTCGACGCCGGCAAGGATGCGAAGGCCGGGGCGGCGAACAAGCCGGCCGAACAGCCGAAGAAGGCCGAGCAGGACAAGGACCCGAAGAAGGAGAAGGTCGCGGACGACGGCGGCGACACGCTGGGCGGCAACGATCTCTTCCGGGGCGGCGACAATGTCGGCGACGACACCCTGTTCGCCGATCGCGGCGCGGACAAGCTCGAGGGCGGCGCGGGAGACGACAGGCCTGCGGACGACGGGCAGGCCGGCCAGGGCGAACTTCAGGGCGAAGAGAAGCCGGCGCTGCTGAACGTGGCCAAGGCGGAGCCGAAGGGCTTCGTCGGCGGCGAGACGCGCGACAAGCTGATCGGCGGCGAGGGCTCGGAGACCTTCGATTTCGGCGGCGGCAACGATTACGGCCGCGGCGGCGACGGCGACGATACGCTCTGGGGCGGTGATGGCGACGACATCCTGGTCGGCGAGAACGGCCACGACGTCATCATCGGCGGTCTGGGCGCCGACAAGCTGATCGGCAAGGACGGCGACGATTCCATCGAAGGCGGCGAGGCGAACGACGACGTGCGCGGCGGCGCCGGCACGGACAGCCTCTGGGGCGGCGATGGCGACGATCTGGTGCGCGGCGAGGACGGCGACGACCTGGTGTTCGGCGGCGCGGGCTTCGACAAGCTGCGCGGCGACGGCGGCAACGACAGTATCGAGGGCGGCGACGGCACCGACTGGCTGTTCGGCCACGAGGGTACCGACGTCCTGACCGGCGGTGCCGACGACGACACCCTGCGCGGCGGCCTGGACAACGACACCGTCTATGGCGGCGCCGGCCACGACGTGGTGCGCGGCGGCGAGAATGACGACCATGTCGAGGGCGGCGATGGCGAGGATTTCCTCACCGGCGACGCCGGCAACGACACCCTGCTGGGTCAGGCGGACGACGACAAGCTGGTCGGCAATTCCGGCGAGGACAGCCTGGAAGGCGGCGACGGCCATGACGACCTGCGCGGCGGCAGCGACAACGACACCCTGAACGCCGGCGCAGGCGACGACCAGATCCTGGCCGGCGTGGGCGATGACATCGCCGACGGCGGCGAGGGCGACGACACCATCCACGGCGAGGGCGGCGGCGACACGCTCAGCGGTCAGGCCGGGATCGACCGCATCTTCGGCGGCTCGGGCGACGATCTGATCGACGGCGGCGACGACGGGGACACGGTCGCCGGCGGCGCCAATGACGACACCGTCCATGGCGGCGCTGGCGCGGATTTCGTCGGCGGCGGCACGGGCGACGACGAGCTGTTCGGCGGCGCGGACGGCGACGACATGAACGGCGGCGTCGGCTTCGACCTGATTCACGGCGATGAAGGCGACGACACCATTCTGGGCGGGGCCAACGCCGATACAATCTTCGGCGGTGACGGCATCGACATGATCAACGCCGGCGCCGGCAATGACAGCATCGACGGCGGCGACGGCATGGACCTGCTGATCGGCGGCACCGGCAACGACACCATGACCGGCGGCGGCGGCGATGACTGGTTCTATCTGAACGGCGACGACTTCGGCCACGAGGTCATCACCGACTTCCAGGCCGGCGACCTGCTCGACTTCTCGGGCACCAGCTTCACGCGGCGCGACGTCCAGATCGCCGAATCGAACGGCAATACGGTGATCACCGCAGGCGCGAACTCGGTCACACTGCTGGGTGTGCTGCCGGCCATGCTGGCGGGGGAGGCGATGTTCTTCCCCGGTGACGGCGAGGCGCCCGACTTCAGCGAGATCGAGAACGCCGAAGGCGCGCAGCACGGCGGTGACGGCAAGGACAGGCTCTACGGCGGCTGGAACGACAACGACACGCTGGTGGGCCTGGGCGGCGACGATCAGCTCTACGGCAATGGCGGCGAGAACGCGCTGTTCGGCGGCGACGGCGACGACAAGCTCTATGGCGGCAACAACGCCGATCTGCTGGTCGGCGGGGCCGGTCGGGACAAGGTCTATGGCGGCGAGGGCGTCAACACCATCCATGGCGGCGACGACGACGACGAACTGCGCGGCGGCAACAGGGAAGACGAGATCTTCGGCGGCGCCGGCGATGACAAGGTCTATGGCTCGGAAGGGCTCAATACCCTCGAAGGCGGCGACGGCAACGACAAGCTCTACGGCGGTAACGCAGCGGACACCATCCGCGGCGGCGCGGGCGACGACGAGATCAATGGCAGCGAGGGCCTGAACCAGCTCTTCGGCGGCGACGGCGCGGACACGCTGGAGGGCCGCAACGCAGCCGATTTCATGGACGGCGGGGACGGCGACGACCGCCTGATCGGCGGCGAGGGCCAGAATACCCTGCTGGGCGGCGCGGGCGGCGATTTCCTCGAGACCCGCAACGGCAACGACAGCCTGGACGGCGGCGCCGGCGACGACACGCTCATCGCCGGCAACGGCAACGACACGGTCGTCGGCGGAGCCGGCAATGACAGCCTGACCGCCGATCACGGCAACGACTATTTCGATGGCGGCGAGGGTAACGACACCCTGTCGGCCGGCGGCGGCAACGACACGCTGATCGGCGGCGCCGGCAACGACTTCCTCGACGGCGGCGACGGCGACGACCTCTACATCTTCCGCCGCGAGGAGAGCGGATCGAACGACGACGTCATCAGCGACCGGAAGTGGAACAACAACACCCTGGAGCTGCACGACAGCGAGGGCGATCTGGATCTCGACGAGGTCGCCTTCCGCGACAATGGCGACGGCACCTGGACGGCCGCCTTCGCCGACGGCGGCGGCACCATCACCTTCGATCCGAGCGTCGTCGCAGAGATCAACCTGATGGACGGCCTTGGCGAGGTCGGCAGCTCGCTCCGCTATGACAGCCGCGGCGAGACCTACGAGGTCATCGACGGCGACCGTGATCTCCTGATCCTGCTCTGACCGCCGCGCGGGCCGGTTCCCCGGCGCCTGCTCCCCTGTTCCGGAACGATTCCCGCCTCGCCGCCCGCGTCTGGCATGGCGCTGGCATGGCGTTCTTCAGGATTTGGTAACGGAACAGCGATGGGCCGGCCCCGACCGGACATCGTAGAGCAGAATTAGAAAAACTGTTCCGGATCGGGACACACAGGAGACCGACATGTCGCTTCTTGCCGAAATCGCAGATCTGGGCGTACAGCGCGGCATCGCCTTCGCGACCATCAATGGCGACGACACCTCCGAGAATCTGCAGGGGACTTCCGAGGGCGACCGCATCTTCGGCGGCGGCGGCGACGACACCATGAATGGCCTCGCCGGCGACGACACGGTGCGCGGCGGCGACGGCGACGATAACGTGTTGGGCGGCGGCGGCAATGACGTGGTGCGCGGCGACGAGGGCGACGACCGGGTCTTCGGCGGCGCCGGTGACGACAGTCTGACCGGCGACAACGGCAATGACAGCCTGGTCGGCAATGACGGCGACGACACGGTGCGCGGCAATGACGGCGACGACACCATCAAGGGCGACGCCGGCAACGACGAACTCTTCGGCGGCGGCGGCCGCGACGAGGTCGACTACCGCGATACCGACGGCGACGTCCACGTGGACCTGGGTGCGGCGGGCGACGACAAAGGCCTGGCCAACAGCGACGACTTCGGCGAGGACACGCTGGACTCCATCGAGATCGTCAAGACCGGCGACGGCGACGACTTAGTGGCCGGCGATTCCGCGAACGAGGAAATCGAGACCGGCGCGGGCGAGGACATCCTGGTCGGCAATGACGGCGACGATCTGCTGGAAGGCGGCGACGATGGCGACGAGCTTTTCGGCGGCGATGGCGAGGACACGCTCCGCGGCGACGGCGGCGACGACTATGCCGAGGGCGGCGCGGACAACGACAACATCTTCGGCGGCGCAGGCAGCGACGACCTCAACGGCAACGAGGGCGACGACACACTGAGCGGCGAGGACGACGACGACTTCCTGTTCGGCGGCGCGGGCGACGACGTCATCAACGGCAATGGCGGCAATGACGACATCGAAGGCGGCGACGGCGACGACGACCTGCGCGGCGGCGATGGCAACGACGACATCCAGGGCCAGGCAGGCGACGATCGCATTGTCGGCGAACAGGGCGACGACATTCTTTCCGGCGGCGATGGCGCGGACACGGTCTTCGGGCAGGACGGCGCCGACGACATCGTGGGCGGACTGCTGGACGATCTGCTGTTCGGCGGCGGCGGCAATGACACGGTCGACGGCGAGGACGGCGACGACGTGATCTTCGGCGAGGACGGCGATGACGAACTGAACGGCGGTGCGGGCAATGACGATATCCGCGGCGGCAACGGCAACGACGTGGTCATCGGCGGCGCCGGCGCCGACGTTATCCAGCTTCTCGATGGCGACGATTATGCCGAGGGCAACGAGGGCAACGACACGATCCGTGGCGGCGCGGAAAGCGACGTCATCTATGGCGGTGACGGCGACGACACCGTGCGCGGCGACGAGGGCGACGATTGCGTTCATGGCGACGACGGCGACGACTTCGTCACCGGCGGCGACGGCAACGATTCCATGGAAGGCGGCCTGGGCAACGACCTGATTCTGGGTGAGGACGGCGACGACTTTGCCGACGGCGGCGCGGGCGACGATGAAATCCGGGGCGGCGCCGGCGACGATACCCTGGACGGCGGCTCAGGCGACGACACGATCCTGGGCGAATCGGGCAGCGACGTCCTCTCCGGCGGCGACGGAGATGATCTGCTGAACGGCGACATCGCCGATGACACGCTGTTCGGCGATGCGGGCGACGATCTGCTGCGCGGCGGCGGCGGCGATGACCAGCTCAACGGCGGTGACGGCAACGACACCCTGGTCGGCGCCGAGGAGAACGACCTGCTGAACGGCGATGCCGGACGGGATTCGATCCAGGGCGGCGGGGGCGACGATACGCTGGACGGCGGCGCCGACCACGACACTCTCGATGGAGGCGACGGCGCCGACGAAATCGACGGCGGCGCGGGCGACGACGACATCGTGGGCGGCCTCGGCAACGACACCATCCGCGGCGGCGACGGGTCCGACCTCGTCCAGGCCGGCGAGGGCGACGACATCGTCTATGGCGGCGACGGCATCGACTTCATCACCGGCAGCTTCGGCAACGACCTGATCTACGGCGGTGACAACGAGGTCCTGCTGGGCGAGAATCTGATCGAGAACGGCGACTTCGAAAGCCACGGCGCGCTGAACCGCGGCGACTGGGGCACGTTCGACCAGATCGACGGCTGGGCTGCGACGCGCAGCACCATCGAGGTCCAGGAAGGCAGCCACTGGGGCACGCCCTGGACGCCGGACGACAACTCCTTCATCGAGCTCGATTCCCATCCCGAACACTGGTGCGACTGGTCGACCAACGCCACGGTGGTCCAGAACGTCGACGTCCCTGTCGACGGCACCTATCTGCTGAAGCTCGACTACTCGCCGCGCTACAAGAGCTGGTGGACTGACACCTCGGAGACCAGCCAGATGGAGATCCGCATCGGCGGCCAGACGGTGGCGGTGCTCTCCTCCGACTGCGTCGGCTGGGAAACCTACGAATTCGAGGTGCAGCTCCAGTACGGCGCGACCGACCTTGAACTGATCGGCCGCGGGTCGGACGACACCTACGGCGCGCTGGTCGACAACATCTCGCTGCAGCAGATCGCCAAGGAAACGCTGTTCGGCAGCGACGGCAATGACACCATCTATGGCGACGCCGGCGATGACTTCATCGACGGCGGCCTGGATGACGATTTCGTCAGCGGCGGCGCGGGCGATGATCTCGTCTGTGGCGCCGACGGCGATGACACGCTGGTGGGCGGCAAGGGCGCAGACACCCTGCATGGCCAGGCCGGCTATGACCTCGCCGACTACTCCGAGGCCTGCGATGCGATTGCCATCGCGTTCTCCGACGTCGACTGCTACGGCATCGGCGGCGCCTTCCGCTATGCCGGCGAAGGCGGCCTGGCGGGCGAGGCCCTGGGCGACGTGTTCATCGAGATCGAGGCCTTCCGCGGCACGGCCTTCGACGACACGATCTACGGTGCCGAGACCGAAATGGCCTATGAACTGGGGGCCGGCGACGACGTCTTCGACACCGACTATGGCGACCGCGCCGCCGACCTGGTCGATGCCGGGGCGGGCGACGACCGCATCTGGTCGGGCGCCGGCGACGACACGCTGCACGGCGGCGCCGGCAGCGACACCATCGACGGCGAGCGCGGCGACGACGTGATCCATGGCGGCCTCGGCGACGACTTCCTTACCGGCGGTGGCGGCGACGACACTTTCGTCTTCGGGGAGGGCGGCTTCGGCCGGGACGTCATCTGCGACTTCGGCAGCGGCGACCGGATCGACCTGACCGGCCTCGGTCTGGCGTTCGACGATCTCTCGATCAGCTCCAGCGGCTGGTGGTGGAGCCGGGATACCCTTATCGACTTCGCCGACGGCAGTCAGATCCGGCTCAAGGACTTCGACCAGCGCTATCTGGACGCGGACGACTTCATCGGCCTGGAGGCGCCGGCCCGCAACGAGATCCTCGGCTCGAACTGGCGCGACCGGTTCGACGGTACGGACGGCGACGATCTCATCAGCGGCCTCGGCGGCAATGACACGCTGAAGGGCGATGACGGCGACGACGAGATTCTCGGTGGCGGCGGCGATGACTACCTCAAGGGCGAGGATGGCGACGACATCCTCGATGGCGGCGCCGGCGACGATGTGCTGAAGGGCGGCCGGGGCGCGGACGTCTTCACCTTCTCCGGCGGCGATTTCGGCCATGACCGGATCAGCGACTGGTGCGAGAGCGATGGCGACAGGATGGATGTCAGCCAGCTCGGCCTCTCCTTTGGTGACATCCGGATCATCGACGTCGGCCGCGACGTCCTGGTGAAGGTCGGCGATTACGGCGCGATCCGGATCGAGGACACCTACGCCAGCTCCATCGGCGAGGACGACTTCATCGGCCTGGTCTGACGGAACGGCCAACCGCGAGACGCGAGGGGCGGTCCCGTAGCGGGCCGCCCTTTCTTTTTTCCAGCCGCTGGAGATGGCGCGCAGGAAGATTGCGACAGATGAATTAATTCGGTTACATTACCCGGGACGGGGTGGCGGTCGCGCCTGCGCCTGCCGCCTGACAAGGAAGGGGAGGAATCCGAAGTCATGCAACGTCGCAATCTATTGATGGCCGCCGCCATCGGTGTCGGCCTGAGCCTGGCGGGCGCGCCCGTGCTGGCGCAGGACAAGACCTTTCTCACCATGGACAGCAATCCCGCCGGCACCACCGTCGGGCAGTTCATGATCGCGTTCAGCCAGGTCGTACAGAAATACCTGCCGATCGAGATCCAGATCTCCACCGGCAAGCCGGCGACCAAGTCGGCCGTCGATGCGGCGCGCCAGCAGGTCGATCTCTATACCGGCGCGCCGACCATCAACTGGTACATGCAGAACAAGGCGGCGATGTTCGCGAAGGTGGACGACGCGCCGGAAATGAACGCCACGCTCAGGGGCATGATCAACTATCCCCTCGGCCCGTATCAGATCGTCACCTACGCCGATTCCGGCATCGAGTCGCTGGACGACATCAAGGGCCGGAAGGTCTTCCTGGGCCCGCCCGCCGGCGCAGCGACCAAGGTCATGATCGACGTGGTCAAGGCCGTCACCGGCTACGAGCCCGGCGAGGACTTCGAGATCATGCGCTATGACTGGTCTTCGGCGGAGACCGCCTTCCTCGACGGTCAGATGGACGTCTATGTCGTGCCGACCAGCATGCCCAGCCCGCAGATCCAGCAGTTCGGCCTGATCCGCGATATCCGCTTCCTGGGCATTCCGGCGGACAAGATGGATCACGAACTGATCCAGGCTTCGCTGAAATACCCCGGCCGCACCATCTGGGAGATTCCGCCCGGTTCCTATGACAACCAGGTCAACGAGGAGTCCGTTCAGACCATCGGCTCCTGGGTTGGCATCCAGACCCAGCAGTGGCTGGGCGAGGATATCGTCTACGACATGGTCCGGACCTTCTTCGAGAATCTGGACGAGGTGCACCAGACAGCGCCCTGGATGAAGACCATCACCCTGGACACGGCGCTGAGCGAGATGAACGTGCCGCTGCATATCGGCGCCTACCGCTACTACAAGGAGCAGGGCGTCGACATTCCGGACGCGCTGGTTCCGCCCGAAGCGAAGTAATGCCGGTTCATCCGGCCATCCGGGAACGGGGCCCGCAGGATGCGAAGGCGTCCGGCGGGCCTTTTCCTTTGTGGCCGGTCAGGCGCGGACGGCCCAGAAACTGGCGTCGTGATTAGGTCGGGGACGGGGGATGAAACCGGTCAGCCGGCCGCAGACCTCCGTCATCGCCCGCGCGGCGTACTGACTGGCGAACAGGGGCTCCAGTGCGCCGGCGGCGATCAGCGGCCTCAGCGCGTTCTGTTCGTTGTAGCCACGCGCCTCCCAGTCTTCCGGATAGGGCCAGGGCAGGAAGATGTCGTGGACGTGCACCAGCACGCCGGCGGGCAAAGCCGGAATGATCTCGCCGAACAGCAGATCGACATCTGTCCCCGGCATCAGGATGTGGCTGGAATCGATCGACAGCACGTCGCCCGGCCTCAGCGCCGCGAATACCGAACGGTCCGCGTTCTGGACGATGTCCTGCATCAGCGTCAGCGGCAGGGCGGCGATATCCGCGCGCGGCGCGGGATCGATGGCGGTGACCGCGCAATCGACATCGCCGTCGCGCACGGCGCGGATCATGAAGCGTGTGGAATGTCCCGAGCCGATCTCCACGATGCGTGCCGGCCGGCGGTCGCGGACCAGTGCGTAGGCCGCTGCCGCGTCCAGTCCGGCGAACCAGTCCTGGTCCCAGCGGGGGCCGGGCGCGGGGTCGTCGGCGCCGATGGCCAGCAGCGCCTCGCGGTATCCGGCGATCAGCCCCAGCGTCGCCTCGAAGCGGTCCGCCGCGCCCGCGAAGATCCGTTCCACCGCGGGAGCGACGGCCTCGGGTCTGGCGTCGGCCGCGTGCCGATAGGGAATGAACCAGCCTTCGCGCGCCTCGCCGGAGAGCGTCCGCCGCGCCATCTCCTGGCGCCGCGCCTCGAAGGAGGCTTTCTCCGTCATTGTCCTAAGGCCTCAGCACCATGCCTTCGCGGGCGACGACGGAGCCGGGCCGGGCCGTCTCGACGTCTCGGGCGATGCCGTCCATGAAGTCGTCGTCATGTTCGGGATCGTGATGGAAGACGACATAGGTCTTTGCGTTCGCCGCGTCGCAGAGGCGCATCCCGGCCTCCCAGGTCGAATGACCCCAGCCGACGCGCTGCTTGTATTCCTCGTCGGTGTAGCTGGCGTCGTAGATGACGATGTCGGCGTCCTTGAGGAACTCGACAAGCCGCGGATCGTTGCCCTCGGCCGGATGCTCGGTGTCCGTGATGTAGCAGATCGAGCGGCCGTCGAACTCGACGCGGTAGCCCGTGGCGTCGTTCGGGTGCTCCAGCGGACAGGTCTTCACCACGACGTCGTCGGCCGGTGCGAGTTCCTCACCGGCGCGGAAATCGCGATAATCGATGTCGGCATTGAAGATCGTCGGCGGTACCGGGAACAGCGGCGCGATCATCATGTCGTGCAGCACCCGCTCCAGCGTCAGCGCCGGCAGCAGGTGGCCCGCCCAGACCCGGAACTTCCACCCCGGAATGAAGAAGGGCACGAAGAAGGGCAGGCCGCAGACATGGTCGAAATGGGTGTGGGTCAGGAACAGGTCGGCGTCGCCGGGCGGCTGGGCGGCGAGTTGCTTGCCGAGATAGCGGAGGCCCGAGCCGCCGTCGAAGAGGAGAAGCCGCTCGCCGGCGCGGACTTCCAGAGAGGAGGTGTTGCCGCCATAACGGATCACGTCCGGCGCCGAACAGGCGATGGAGCCGCGGACCCCCCAGAAGCGGACGGAAAAGTCGTCGTTTCCGCTCAAACTTCCCCCCTCTGTTCGCGCCGCCTGCCGATGGACAGTGCGGCAGCCAATGATCTACCTATACCGCCAACCAGACCGGATAAAGTGAAGAATCGCACGGTCTTGACGCAGATTCCTGCCCCTCGTGGGCCGAAGCAAGCTGGAAAACGACATGTCCGAAGCCCTACTGGTCGATCGCGCCGCCTCCGTCGTCAAGCTGACGCTGAACCGGCCCGAAAAGCACAACGCCCTCGACGTGCCGACCATGTGCGACGTCGCCGAGGTGATCGAGCGCCTCGCCGAGGATCGCGCCATCCGCGTGCTGGTCTTGACCGGCGCGGGCGGGCGGAGCTTCTGCTCCGGCGCCGACCTGAGCGGGGTCGGCGACCAGTGGCCATGGGACGACGATCCGCTGAGCCGGCTTTCCAATGCCCTGGAGCATTTCCCCGGGGCCACCGTCTGCGCGCTCAACGGCTCCGTCTATGGGGGCGGAACAGACGTTGCCATGGCCTGCGACTTCCGCATCGGCCAGACGGGCCAGCGCATGTTCATTCCGCCCGCGCGCTTCGGCATTCACTACCAGATCAGCGGCCTGCGCCGGGCCGTGGGGCGCATCGGCCTGGGACCGGCAAAGCGGCTCTATCTCGCCGGCGAGACCTTCGACGCCAGCGAGATGAAGCGGGTCGGGTTTCTGGACCACCTGGTGGAGCCGGCGGAATTCGATGCGTTCGTCGCCGGTTATGTCGCCGAGATCGCCGGCATGGCGCCGCTGGCCGTCCGCGGCATGAAATCGGTGCTGAACGCCGTGGCTCGCGGCGACCTGGACGAGGAGAAGGCCCTGCTGGGCGTCCATGCGTGCATCGATTCGGAAGACTTCAAGGAGGGGCAGCGCGCCATCGCGGAACGGCGCAAGCCGGTCTTTCAGGGGAGGTGAGCATGACGGCGACGCGGGAGAGCCTGATGGCGCGGCTGGACGAACTGGGCATCGAAACCCGTACCGTGGAGCATCCGCCGGTCTTCACCGTCGAGGAGGCGAAGGACCTGCGCGGCGATCTGCCGGGCGGTCATACCAAGAACCTGTTCCTTAAGGACAAGAAGGGCGCGCTCTGGCTGGTGGTCTGCCTGGAGGACCGCCGCGTCGATCTCAAGGCGCTGCGCAAGCGCCTTGGCGCGGCGCAGCTCAGCTTCGGCAAGCCGGATCTGCTGCGCGAGAAGCTGGGCATCGAACCGGGATCGGTGACGCCGTTCTCGGTGATCAACGATCACGGCGGCGCGGTCACACTGGTGCTGGACCGGGAGATGCTGGACATCGATCCGCTCAATTTCCATCCGCTGCGCAACGACGCCACGACGCAGATCGCGCCGGCCGACCTGGTGGCCTTCGCCCGCGCCACCGGCCACGAACCGCTGATCAGCGAAATCGACGAGACGCGCGACGAGCAGACGCCGCGAATGGAAGGACGCGGCGGCCCCGCCGCGCTATGCTGAGGGCGATGCGCACTATCCATGACATCGACACCGGCACCGACATGGTCTGGCCCGAGTTCCTGCCGGGCTGGGTCTGGCTGGCCGGCGCGGGGCCGGGCGACCCGGGCCTCGTTACCCTGCACGCGCTCTCGGCGCTGAAGCAGGCCGATGTCGTGGTCTACGACGCCCTGGTCGACAGCCGTATTCTGGGCTGGGTGCGGACGGGCGTGCCGACGGAATATGCCGGCAAGCGCGGCGGCAAGCCGTCGCCGAAACAGCGCGACATCTCGCTCCGCCTGATCGAGCTGGCGCGCGAGGGCAAGCGCGTGCTGCGGCTCAAGGGCGGCGATCCCTTCGTCTTCGGGCGCGGCGGCGAGGAGGCGCTGAGCCTGGCGGAGGCCGGCGTGCCGTTCCGCATCATTCCCGGCGTCACCGCCGGCGTCGGCGGCCTCGCCTATGCCGGCATCCCGGTGACCCACCGCGACGTCAACCAGGCGGTGACCTTTCTGACCGGCCACGACCAGAACGGTCTGGCGCCCTCGCGGATCGACTGGGACGCCATCGCCAAAGGCTCCCCGGTCATCGTCATGTACATGGCGGTGAAACATCTCGACCATATCGCGCGCCGTCTGATGGCCGCCGGCCGTTCGCCGGACGAACCGGTGGCTGTGGTCTGCGACGCCAGCCTGCCAACCCAGCGGGTGCTGGAGACGACGCTTGGCGAAGCGGCCGACGATGTCGAGACCGAGGGCATCACACCGCCCGCCCTGATCTGCGTCGGCGGCGTGGTGCCGCTGCGCCGCGTCCTCGACTGGCAGGCCGGCGCGCCCGCGCCTCAGGATGTCTTTCGGGCGCTGGGACGCGGCTCCCGAGACGCCGGCTGATCCGTGGCCGTCGCCGGGGGCCTGATCCTCGCTGCGCCGTCATCGGCAGCCGGCAAGTCGACGCTGACGATCGGTCTGCTGGCGGCTTTCGCCCGCTGCGGCGCGGTCAGGGCGGCCAAGTGTGGTCCCGACTACATCGATCCCATGTTCCATGCTCTGGCCAGTGGCGCGCCGTCGGTGAACCTGGACCCGTGGGCCATGCCGCCGGCCATGCTGCGCGGCCTCGCTGCGGCGCAGTCGGCCGAGGCGGACCTGTTGCTGATCGAAGGCGTTATGGGTCTGTTCGACGGCGCCGCCGGGGGCGGCGGCTCCACCGCCGACCTCGCCGCAACGCTCGGCCTGCCAGTGGTTCTGGTGCTCGATGCCGCCCACCAGGCGCAGTCGGCGGCGGCGCTGGTCAGGGGCTTCGACACCCATCGCGACGACATCCGTATCTCCGGGGTCATTCTCAACCGGGTCGGCAGCGCCCGCCACGCCGGCCTGATCCGCGGCGCGCTGGCGCCGCTGGATATCCCCGTCGTTGGCGCCGTCCCGCGGCGCGCCGATCTTGCCATGCCTTCGCGGCATCTCGGCCTGGTGCCGGCAGCCGAGGTCGAAGGAGTGAGAAGGGCGATCGATGCGCTGGGCGACCTGATCGCCGAATGTGTCGACCTCGACAGCCTGGAACGCCTGGCCCGGCCCCTGGCCGAAGCATCTGCGCCGCAGGCGCTGCCGCCGTTGCCGCCGCTCGGCCAGCGCGTTGCGGTCGCGCGGGATATCGCCTTCTGCTTCGCCTATCCGCATCTGCTGGACGGCTGGCGGCGCGCGGGCGCCGAGATCCTGCCCTTCTCGCCGCTGGCCGATGAACCGCCCGCGCCGGAGGCCGACGCGGTATTCCTGCCGGGCGGCTATCCGGAACTGCATGCGGGCCGGCTGGCGATGGCCCGGACATTCCTGGATGGCTTGCGCCGTGCGGCCGGTCAGGGATTGCCGGTCTATGGCGAATGCGGCGGCTACATGGTGCTGGGCGAGGGGCTCGCCGACGCCGAGGGCGTACGTCATCGGATGGCGGGGCTCCTGCCGCTGGAAACCTCGTTCGCGGAACGGAGGCTCCATCTCGGCTACCGGGAACTGAGGCCGCGCGGGCCGGGGCCCTGGGACGGGCCGCTGGCGGCCCATGAGTTCCACTACGCGACGGTGCTGTCGGAGGGCGCCGGCGAGCCCCTTTTCGATGCCGCCGAAGCCGACGGGACGCCGCTTCCCCCCATGGGACGCCGCGCGGGCAGCGTCATGGGCTCATTCGCCCACGTGATCGCCAGGCGCGAATCGTCCGCCGAATCGGGTGGTACGATCTGAAAGCCAACTTCCCTTTATGTTCGCGAATGTTCCGGAAAACAGACTCGAATTCCGTTCTCCCCGCGCCCGTCGGTCTCCCTGCCGCGTCCGCGTTTCGTTCCTGATCGGCGGGCGAATCGGGTCAGCCCGCCTCGCGGGCATCGCGCGCCAGCCACTGGCTCAGGAAGTCGTCCACCCACTCGTCGACGAAGATGTCGTGCTGGCGGCGTCCGGCGATGTGCGCTTCGGGCTGCTGGGCGTTGGGCAGGCCGAGCCGCTCGGCGCCGCCGATCAGCCAGCGCCGGTTCATCTGCTCGGTGACTTCCGGATGGAACTGGATGCCGATGGCGTGATCGCCCAGCGAGAAGGCCTGGTTCCGATAGACGTCGCCCGTCGCCAGCAGGGCCGCTTCGGCGGGCAGCTCGAAGCCCTCCCGGTGCCACTGGAAGATGTGCATCTCGTTGGGGAACAGATCCTGCCCGGCCTCGGTGGCGCGTACGGGGTAATAGCCGATCTCCACCAGGCCCTCGGGGTGGGCGCGCACCGCCGCGCCGCCCGCGCGCGCCAGCAGCTGCGCACCCAGGCAGATGCCGAGGAACGGCGCGCCGCTTTCCACCGCGCGGGGGATCCAGTCCAGTTCGCTGCGGATGAAGGGCTCGTGGTCGTCGTTCGCGCTCATCGGGCCGCCGAAGACCACGACGCCGCGATAGGCGTCGAAATCTTCGGGCAGGGGATCGCCGCAGGCATGGCGGCAGATCTCCACCTGATTTCCCAGCGTGCGCAGACGCATCCCCACCCGGCCGGGATCCGAGTGTTTCTGATGGACGACGAGGAGGACCGGCCGCTTCATGTCGATCAGGCGTCACCCATGGTCAGGATGATCTTGCCCGACCGGCCCTCGCGGGCCGCATGCTTCAGCGCTTCGGCCACGCGCTCCAGCGGATAAGTGGCCTCCACCGGCGCGTGCAGTTCACCCGACGCGATCTTCTCGCCCAGGAAAGCGTAGGTGGCGCCGATTTCCTTCGGGTCCGTCGTCCCGAACCAGGCGGCGAGCCAGAACCCGCGCAGCGTGATGTCGCGGAAGACAGTCTCCCGGGCGTCGATCATCAGCGGCTCGCCCGACAGCAGACCATAGTTCACCACCGTGCCGCCGTCGGCGACGCAGCGGGCGAGGCGCTGGACGGCGCTGCCGCCGATGGCGTCGATGCCGAGCTTCGGCACGCGGCCGCCTGTGGCTTCCGCGACGCGGGCGTCCAGGTCGTCGCCGTCGACCAGCACATGATCGGCGCCGAGTTCGGTCAGTTCGGCCACCAGCTCAGGGCGGCGAACCACGTTCACCGTGCGCCAGCCCTGGGATTTCGCCAACCGGATGAGGTGCCGGCCGACCGCCGAGTTGGCGGCGTTCTGGATTACGCAGTCGCCGGCCTCGAGCGTCACGTAGTCCTTCAGCATCAGCCACGCCGTCGCCGGGTTGGCACGCAGCATGGCGAGCTGCAGCAGATCGGCATTCTCCGGCAGGGCGACCAGTCCGCGTGCGGGGCCCTGGGCCATCTCGCGCCACATGCCCCGTGCCGGCGGGGTCACCAGGTCGCCGACCTTCACATTGTCCACGCCCTCGCCCACGGCGGTGACGCGGCCGACGCCTTCC
The DNA here is from genome assembly GCF_002924445.1 of Minwuia thermotolerans. NCBI lineage: Bacteria > Pseudomonadati > Pseudomonadota > Alphaproteobacteria > Minwuiales > Minwuiaceae > Minwuia > Minwuia thermotolerans. The sequence continues at coordinate 36,630 of NZ_PIGG01000053.1, read as the reverse complement.
GCGCCCTGGGTCATCGGCAGTTTCGGGGGCTCGGCGCCGTATCGCCCTTCCATGTTCAGCAGGTCGGCCGGGTTGATCGGGCTCGCCAGCACCCGGACGTTGACGCGGCCGGGGCCGGGCGCGCCAGGCTCGTCCACCTCGACGATCTCCGCGACTTCCCAGGGCTTGCCGAAGCGGCTGAACTGCATCTGCTTCATGGATCGTCGTCTCCGTGATGGTCGGGTGCGTGGTACGCGGGTCTGCCTGCGGCCTTTGCCTTGGATTGTCCCGCCCCCTTTCGATAGGCCAAACTTGCCACCATCTAGTCGGTTCTGCCAAGTCGAGGAGGATTGGAATGTCCAGTGAAGGTCTGCATGAGCCGATCGAACGCCTGTCGGAAGAGACCCTGGATCTCCATCGGGCGATCGTCAGCCTGATGGAAGAGTTCGAGGCTGTGGACTGGTACCAGCAGCGCGTCGACGCAACCGGCGATGCCGAGCTCAAGGCGGTGCTGGCCCACAACCGCGACGAGGAAATCGAGCACGCGGCGATGAACCTGGAATGGCTGCGCCGGAACATGCCCAAGCTGGATGAGGAGCTGCGCGCCAACCTGTTCACCGAGGGCCCGATCACCGGTCATCACGGTGAAGACGGCGACGCGGGCGAAGCGCACGAAACGCATGGTGGACCGGCCGGCGGGAACGGCGATCTGGGCATTCGCAGCCTGAAGGCGTGAGGGAGAGGACGATGGATGATCTGAAGCGGAACCTGGCCCCCATCACGGCGGAAGGCTGGGCGGAAATCGACGAGACGGCCGCCGACACGCTGAAGTCCGTGCTCGCGGCCCGGCGGGTGGTGGACTTCAATGGTCCTCTCGGTTACCGGCATGACGCCGTCGCCACCGGTCGTGTGACGCGGCTGTCCGAGCCGGTTTTCGAGGGCGTCGAGGCGCGCAGCCGGGAAGTGCTGCCGATGGTGGAACTGCGCGTCGATTTCGACATCGCCATGCGGGAACTGGACGACCTCGCCCGAGGTGCGCCGGACGCCGACATCGACAGCGTCATCGAGGCCGCGCGCAGTATCGCCATGGCCGAGGACCGCATGGTGTTTCACGGTTATGGCGCCGCCGGCGTCGAAGGAATCATGGAACGCGCCGGCGATTCCGTGGGGCCCGCGCCCGAAGACGCCACCGCCTGGCCGCGCGTCATCGCCGAGGGACTCGACCGGCTGACCGCAGTAGGGGCGCACGGTCCCTATGCGCTGGTGGTCGATTCGGACCTCTATACCGGTCTCCAGAGCGCCGTGACCACCGAAGGCCGGCGCGTGCTCGACCATGTCCAGCGGCTGCTGGAGGGCCCGGTCATTCCCTGCCGCTCCCTGGACGGCGGCGTGCTGCTGTCCACCCGAGGCGGCGACTTCGAGCTATTCGTCGGGCGGGACTTCGCCATCGGATATTCGTCTCATGACGCCGAGCGCGTGCGCCTGTATATTCAGGAGACGCTCACTTTCCGCGTGATCGGTGACGAGGCCGCACTGTCGCTGCCCGTCGCGGCCGGCTGAAGCGGGAAGCACTGCCGGGAGGAAACGTGAAACATGCCTGATACCGCACCGATCGTGAAATCCGTCCGCGACAAGGTCTCGGACGCCGAATGGGAGGTCCGCGTCGATCTCGCGGCCTTCTACCGTCTCGTCGCCCACTATGGCTGGGACGATCTGACCGCGACCCATATCTCGGCCCGCGTGCCGGGCGAGGACGCCTTCCTGCTCAATCCGCACGGGCTGTTCTTCGACGAGATCACGGCGTCCAGCCTGGTGAAGGTGGACTACGACAACAACGTGCTGCTGGACGGCGGCTATCCGATCAATCAGGCGGGCTTCACCATCCATTCGGCGGTGCTGAGCGGCCGGCCGGACGTGACCTGCGCGGCGCACACCCATACCCGCGCGGGCATGGCCGTCTCCGCCATGAAGGACGGGCTGCTGCCGCTGGCCCAGACCGCGCTCCGGTTCCACAACCGCCTTTCCTATCACGACTACGAAGGCGTCGCGCTCGACCACTCCGAGCGCGAGCGCCTGATCGGCCACCTGGGCAAGAACAAGGCGATGATCCTGCGCAACCACGGCCTGCTGACCTGCGGCGAGTCGGTTTCAGAGACCTTCAACTTGCTGTTCTATCTGGAGAAGTCCTGCCAGCTTCAGGTCGATTGTCTGGGCAGCGGCCGCGAACTGCACCTGCCGGACGAGGAAACCTGCGAGTTCACCGCCCAGCAGTTCGACAAGTTCTCGCCGCTGGGCAAGCGCGACTGGCCGGGCCTGCTGCGCAAGCTCGACCGCATCGATCCGGGTTTCCGGGCATAGCCGTACGGTCCATGTTGCATCGTCCGCGGGGCGGGTCTAACAGGACGGCATGACCGATGAATCCTCCTGCCGTCTCTATCTGATCACCCCGCCGGCGATCGACCTCGGCGCCTTCGCCGAGGATCTGGTCGCCGCGCTGGACGGCGGCGACGTCGCCTGCCTGCAGCTTCGCCTGAAGGGCGCTGGCGATGACGACGTGCGCCGCGCGGTCGAACGGCTGATGCCGCTCGCGCACGCCCGGGACGTCGCCTTTCTGATCAACGACCGGCCCGACATCGCCTTCGAGATGGGGGCGGACGGTGTCCATGTGGGCGCGGATGACACGCCCTATCCGGAAGCGCGCGCCATCGTGGGCGACGACGCGATAGTCGGCGTCTCCTGCTACGACTCGCGCCAGCGGGCCATGGAACTGGGCGACGCGGGCGCGGACTATGTCGCCTTCGGCGCCTTCTTTCCCACCGCCACCAAAACGCCGAAGACGTCCGTGACGCCGGATGTCATTGAAATCTGGTCTTCGATGACCACTGTCCCCTGCGTGGCCATCGGCGGGATCACCGTGGAGAACTGCGGTCCGCTGGTCCGCGCCGGCGCGGATTTCCTGGCCGTGGTCAACGGCGTCTGGGGCCGCGAGGGCGGCCCCGGAGCCGCGGTCGCCGCCTTCGAGCGGGCGATTGCGGCCAACCGGCCAAGCTGATAGACAACCGCAGCCTCGCGGCGGCCCGGCCCCGGCCCGGCGCGCCGCCATCCATTCAGATCACCGGACCCATCGAGCCATGAAGATCAACGGAAACGCCATCCGTCCCGGCAACGTCATCGAGCACAAGGGCGGCCTCTGGCGCGCGATGCGCATCCAGCACACCCAGCCGGGCAAGGGCGGCGCCTATCTGCAGGTGGAGCTGCGCAACCTGCGCGACGGCAGCAAGCTCAACGAGCGCTTCCGGTCCTCTGAGACGGTGGAGCGCGCGCGCCTCGAGCAGCGGGACTATCAGTACCTGTTCATGGACGAGAACATGATCACCTTCATGGACACCGAGAGCTACGAACAGATCAACATCAACAGGGAACTTGTCGGCGACGACGCGGTCTACCTGCAGGACGGCATGATGGTTCAGGTGGAGTTCCACGAGGAGGAGCCGCTGGGCGTTATCCTGCCTGAGCACGTCACGCTGGAAGTCACGGAGACCGAGCCGACCGTGAAGGGTCAGACCGCGGCCTCCAGCTACAAGCCGGCGATCCTGAACAACGGCATGCGCTGCATGGTGCCGCCTTTCGTCGACGTCGGCGAACGGATCGTGGTCGCCACCGCCGAAGGCGCCTACGTCAAGCGCGCCGACTGATCGCCAGTACCTTGCGCAAGACAGCCAACATAAACGTCATGGAGCGCGCGGCCCGCAAGGCGGCGCGCAACCTGCTGCACGATCTGGGCGAGGTCGAGCAGCTGCAGGTGTCCCGCAAGGGTCCGGCCGATTTCGTCAGCACCGCGGATCTGCAGGCCGAGAAGACCCTCCGCGAGGAACTGTCCAAGGCCCGTCCCGATTTCGGTTTCATCCTGGAGGAGGCTGGCCGCGTCGAGGCGCCGGACGGCGACAGCTACTGGATCATCGATCCGCTGGACGGCACCACGAACTTCCTGCACGGCATTCCGCATTTCGCCATCTCAATCGCGCTGATGCAGCGTGGGGAGATTCAGGCCGGCGTCATCCTGGAACCCGTGCGCGACGAGTTGTTCTACGCCGAGAAGGGCAAGGGCGCGTTCATGAACGACCGCCGCCTGCGCGTGTCCGGCCGCACGAAGATGGCGGACGCCCTGCTGGCGACGGGCATTCCCTATATGGGCAAGCCGGGCCACGACACGCTGCTGGCCGAACTCAGGGCGCTGACCGACAGCGTTTCCGGCATCCGCCGCCTCGGCGTCGCCTCGCTGGACCTGGCCTATGTCGCCGCCGGCCGTTTCGAGGGCTTCTGGGAGCGCGGTCTGCAGCAGTGGGACATGGCCGCCGGCCTCATCCTGATCAGGGAGGCCGGGGGTCTGGTGACCGACATCGGGGGCGGGCGGAAGATGCTGGAGACCGGCGACGTCGTCGCCGGCAACACGTCGATCCACCCGCTGCTTCTCAACGCGCTCAAGAAGGCATCGGCAAGTACCTGAGAGGGCTGGCAATCCTGACCGGTTGCGATATCCTCCCCGGCATGCGGGATGAGAGCAACCGGGTGAGCAGACTGCCAGGGATCGGCGCCGGCGCCGTGATCCTCGCTGCCTTGGCGGCGGCGCCTGCGATGGCCCAGTACGACGGCGCCACCATCATCATCGACGGCGGCGGCGTGCGCACCGCGGACGACTACGCGCCGCCTTCCGTCTCGGTCGACCCGACCATGGCCGTGCGCCCGGGATCGGTCCTGGGCTCCAGCGTTCCCGACAGGGCAACGAAGCCCTTCAACACCTCGCGCGGCCCGGTAATGGCGCCCACGGATACGTCCCTTCCGCCGCACCAGGCCAACCGCGGCGACCGCCGCATCACTCTTCGGCCACCTGGTCAGGATGGCAGCCGGCCGGTCCCGGCTCCGCGCGCCAGCGTCCGCGCCGAACCGGCCGCGCCGCAGCCCGCCCCGAAGAGGGCCGCCGAACCCGCCCGTGAACAGGTCCGCGCCGCCCCGGCGCCCCAATCCAGGCCGCAGCCGACTCCCACGCCGGAGCCGGCCCCGCAACCGCGTCCTGAGGCGGTGCCGGAGCCGAAGCCCGAATCCGAAAGGGTCCGCGTGGCCGCCCCCGCCGCGCCCGAGACCGTCGAGCGGCCTGCGCGCCAGGCAGCGGCGCCGGCGCCTGCGCCGCGCCCCGAGCCTGCCCCCGCCCCCGAACCGGCGCCTGAACCCGAGCCCCGGGTGGCCGCCGTTCCGGCCCAGGCCGCCGCACCGGGTGTCACGCGAATCCTGTTCGAGGGCGCGGAGGTGGATGTACCGGCCGCCGAACGCGACAAACTCACCGAGATCGCCCGCGCGGTGCAGGACGGCAACGACCGTATCCAGGTTCGCGCCTATGCCGATTCGGAGACCGAAACCAGTGACTGGAAGCGGCGCGTGTCGCTCAGACGCGCGCAAACCGTGCGCCGGATCCTGCTGGACAACGGGGTCGAGAGCTTCCGCATCCTGGTGCGCGCGCTCGGCGAGCCCGCCGATGAAGGACCGGGCAACCGGGTGGATGTCGAAATCGCGTCGCGCTGACGTGGCGGACCAGATTCAGGAACCCCGAGACGCATGACCCAGCCCTCAGCCTATCTCACGCGGATACTCGTCTTCCTGGTGATCGTTGTCGGCGTCATCGCCGTACTGCACGAACCCATCATCCGTGCCTTCATGACCAATCCGGCGCTGAACGGCCTGATCGTCGGCGTGTTGCTGATCGGCGTGGTCTACGTCCTGCGCCAGGTCTTCCAGCTGCGGCCGGCGGTGCGCTGGGTGGAGACCTTCCGGCGCAAGGAACCCGGCCTGTCGACGCAGTCGCCGCCGGCCATGATGTCGCCGTTGGCTACCATGCTGCAGGACAAGAAGGGGCGGGTCAGCCTGTCGACGCTTTCCATGCGCTCGCTCCTCGATTCGATCGCGGCGCGGCTGGACGAAAGCCGCGACATGTCGCGTTACCTGATCGGCCTGCTGGTGTTCCTCGGTCTGCTGGGCACCTTCTGGGGCCTGCTTGAAACGATCGCATCGATCGGCGACACGATCAGTTCGCTGTCCGTGGAGGGCGTCGAGTTCGGCGCCGTCTTCGACGATCTCAAGCGCGGGCTGGAACAGCCCCTGGAGGGCATGGGCACCGCCTTTTCGTCCTCGCTCTTCGGCCTTGCCGGTTCGCTCGTGCTGGGTTTTCTCGACCTTCAGGCCTCTCAGGCGCAGAACCGCTTCTACAATGACCTGGAGGAGTGGCTTTCCAGCTTCACGCGGCTGTCCAGCGGGGGCGGGCTGGCCGAGTCCGAGGCCTCGGTTCCTGTCTACGTCCAGGCCCTGCTGGAGCAGACCGCGGACAGCCTGGACAACCTGCAGCGGATCATGGCGCGGTCCGAGGAATCTCGTGGCACTGGCAACCAGACGCTGCTCCAGCTCGCCGAACGGCTCGCCAGCCTGACCGACCAGATGCGCGCCGAGCGCGACCTGATGGTGAAGCTTGCCGAGGGTCAGATGGAGATGAAGCCGATCCTGCAGCGTATCGCCGTCGCGACCGAGCAGGGCGGCGACAGCTCGATGGAAACCCACCTGCGCAATCTCGACGTCTATGTCGCGCGGCTGCTGGAGGAGACAACCTCCGGCCGCCAGCACTCGGTCGACGAGATCCGCGCCGAAATCAAGGTGCTGACGCGGACCATCGCGGCCATCGCTGACGAAGGGCGCTGATCATGGCGCTGTTGCGCGGCGGCCGTTCCCGCAACGAGGCCAATATCTGGCCGGGATTCGTCGACGCGCTGGCCACGGTCCTGCTGGCCATGATCTTTCTGCTGTCGGTTTTCGTGCTGGCGCAGTTCTTCCTCAGCCAGGCCATCTCGGGCCGCGACGAGGAATTGATGCGGCTCTCCGAGGAGATCGCGACGCTGCAGAGTATCCTGTCGAGCGAGCGGCGCGCCAACGAGGATCTGCGCCGCAACGTCTCCCAGCTTTCGGCGGCGCTGAGTTCGTCGACCGCGGAGCGGGACGAACTGGCGCTGCAGATCGCCACCCTGCGCGAACGCGCCGAACAGGCCGAGGGCGAACTGGAGCGGCTGCAGAACTTCACCGAAGCCGACCGGGCCGAGCTCGAGGCGCAACTCGCCGAGCTGCGCGCGCGGGAGGCCGCCCTGGCTCGCCTGCGCGACGAATCGGAGACCAGCCGGGCCGAGGCGGAGCAGTCCCTGCAGGAACTGCAGACACTCTACTTCCAGTCCCAGGACAGGGTCGCGGAACTGGAAGAGCAGCAGGTCGAAGCGGAGACCCGCATCGCAAATCTGCAAGGGGACCTGGAGGACACGACGGCCCGGCTGCAGGCGACGCTCGACGAACTGGAAGGCCGCGAGGAAGAACTCGACACGGCCCGGGAGGCGCGGGAGCGCACGGCTTCGGAACTGACGGAAGAACAGCGCATTTCCGAGGCTGCGCGCCGGCAGGTGCATCTGCTGAACCTGCAGATCGCGGATTTGCGCAAGCAGCTGAACGACATCCAGGCGCTGCTGGACGAGTACGAGGCCCGCGATGAGGCGAGCCAGGCGCAGATCGCCGATCTGGGGCGGCGGCTCAACAAGGCGCTGGCCAGCCAGGTGGAGAAGCTGGCGCGCTACCGCTCCGAGTTCTTCGGCCGCCTGCGCGAGGTGCTGTCCAACCAGCAGGGCATCCGCATCGTCGGCGACCGCTTCGTCTTCCAGTCCGAGGTTCTGTTCGAGACCGGCAGCGCCGATCTGGGCGTGGCCGGTCAGATCCAGCTCACCAAGCTGGCCGACACCCTGAAGAACGTGATGGACAGGATTCCCGACGACATCAACTGGGTGCTGCGCATCGACGGCCATACCGACGCCCGGCCGATCAGCACGCCGCGTTTCCCGTCGAACTGGGAGCTGTCGGCGGCGCGCGCCATCGCCGTGGCCAAGTTCCTGACCGAACAGGGCATTCCGCCGGACCGGCTGGCGCCGACCGGCTTCGCCGCGTTCCATCCGATCGAGCCGGGCGACAGCGAACTCTCCATGCGCCGCAACCGCCGCATCGAACTGAAGCTGACGCAGCGGTGATCCGCGCCGCCTTTGTCCGCCCACGCCGGTGGCCCGGCGGCGCTGGGCCATGAGCTGGCAGGCGAGGCTGGCGCACTGGTTGCTGTGGCTGCGCTTTCGCCGCCGCAGCCGCGAGATGGAGGCCGCGACGCCCGAGGCCATTGCCGCCGAGTTCTCCCGCATGGCCAGCAGTTCCCGGCGCTGGCTGCCCAGTCCCCCGCGGGATCTGGTCGTCGAGGCGACGCCGCGCGGCGAATGGCTGCGGCTGGACGGCAGCAAGGCGGTCCGCTCGGTCTTCTACTGCCATGGCGGCGGCTATTTCTGGGGCTCGCCGCTGGACTACAGGGACTTCGGCTGGCGGCTGGCGCAGGCGCTGGAGGCCGAGGTCTTCCTGCTGGACTACCGCCTGGCGCCGGCGCATCGCTGCCCCGCGGCCCTGGATGATTCGCTATCCGCCTGGCGGGCGCTTGTCGCCGATGGCCTCGATCCGGCCCGCACGGTGATGGCGGGCGATTCGGCCGGCGGCGGTCTCGCGCTGGCGACCCTGATGGCGCTGAGGGACGCGGGCGAACCCCTGCCGGCATTGGCCTGCCTGATCTCGCCCTGGACGGACATGACCGGCGCCGGCGCATCGCTTCGCACCCGTTATCGCGCCGATCCCATGCTGAGCCCGGCCGGGTTGCAGGCGGCGGCCACGCTCTATTGCGCCGACGAGGTTCCGTTCGACGACTGGCGCGCCTCGCCGCTTCTGGGCGACCATCACGGTCTGCCGCCGACCTTGATTCAGGTGGGCGGCGACGAGGTGCTGCTTTCCGACAGTGAGCGGTTGCACGCCAGGCTGGCCGCCGCCGGCGTGGTCTCCGAACTCAGGGTCTGGCCGGGCATGTATCATGTCTGGCATCTGGGTGCGGCCTTCGTGCCCGAGGGCCGCCGGGCCATCGGCGAGCTGGCGCAGTTCGTGGCGCGGAAAATGCCATGAGGGGGCGGGGATGAACTTCGACTGGAGCCGTGTGGTCTTCGTGCTGTCGGTTCTCATGGTTTCGAGCGTGCTCGGCGTCGGATCCGCGCTCTATGCCGTGCGCACGGTCGCCGAAGTCGAATCCTTCCACAACGGGCCCTGGCGGACGCACGCCACCTATGGCGAGGAAAGCCCGACGCCCTGGCTGCGGACGGCCCAGGCCATGACCGGTCTGTTCGCCCTGCCGCGGGCGCAGGCGCTGTACTTCACCGCCGACACCGACAGCCGGGGCCAGCCGCTGGTGGAGGAATGCCTGTATCATCTGACCGGACGGCCGCCGGCGGGCGAGTGGTGGTCGCTGGCGCTCTACGGCCGCGACCAGTTCCTGGTTGCCGATCCGGGACGGGGCGGCGCGGTAGACGCGGGGACGGTGCAACTCCGGGGCGACGGACGGATCGAGATCACGGTCGGCGGGCCGCCGGGCGCCGCCAACCGCCTCGCCGTCGAGGGGGCGGGCGGGTTCTTCAGCCTCACCCTCAGAATCCACGGCCCCGACGAGACGGTCTGGCGCCGGCTCGATGAAGCGCCGCTCTTTGCCATCGACCGGGGGGCATGCCGTTGAACGCGCGGACCATCTTCCGCTGGGCCGTCTTCACGGCCCTGGCCTCGGCGCTGATCCATGTCGTCGTCGTTGCCGTGATGCCGTGGATGGCGATGAAGCGCGTCTTTGCCGAGACCGGCGACCGCTTCGGCTACAACCGCATGATCCACGCCGCGCCCGTCGACGCGGCGGCCCGCATGCTGCCGCGCCCGGCGCCCGATCTGGCCTACTCGATCTGCCCCTTCGACCTTGCCGCGGGTCCGGTGCGGATCGTCTTCGGCGAGACCGGCGACCGCGCTTCGGTCACCGCCTATGGCGGTGACACGGAGAATTTCCTCACCCTGACCGGCGCGGACCTCGCAGCCGGCGAGGTGACGCTCGCCACGGAGGCGCAGGCGGCGGACCTCGGCGGCCGGGCGGTCGTGGCCCCGGGCGAGAAGGGCGTGGTCCTGATCCGCCGTCTGGTCCGGCGTCCGGCCGACTGGGACAGTGTCGAGCGTGAGCGCGACGACATCGCCTGCGGACCGGCGTAGGTCCCGCGCTACCCGGCGTGGTCGGCGTCGAATTCCGGGTCGACCGGCACCTTCATGCCGTTGACCAGGTGATTGGTCCGCGCCGCGGTGGAGACCACCCGCAGGAGGTCCGCATACTCCGCGCTGGTCATGCCCCGGGCGCGTGCGGACGCGGTGTGGGAATGGATGCAATAGTCGCACGAATTGGCGATGGAGACGGCGATGTAGATCATTTCCTTGGTCTTGCCGTCCAGCGCGCTGTCCTTCGCCATGACGTCGCGGACGTCGGTCCAGACCTGCTCCAGCAGGCCCGGATCGAACGCCAGGTAACGCCAGAAGTTGTTGATGAAGTCCGTGCCGCGCGTCGTTCGGATGTCGTCGAAGACAGCCTTCACGCGGGGGTCGGTCTCGGCGTCTCGGGGCGGTCGGACGGTGGCCATGGCTGGGCGCTCCTCGCTGGCTTGCGGGCTTCTACTGCGGGCCATCGTGGACCCCGGGAGCGGCGCGGCCAAAGTGCGGATCGGTGCGTCATTTGGTCCGCTGGGGCCGCGTTGACCACCCCCCGGGGGCGTCATAGGTTGCGCCCGCTTCCGAACCGGATCACGTTCGGGCCATGGGTACCGTGATCATCAATCATCGCCTTGAGCGGAGCGCGGCGTCGGCCGGCGGGACCGGTCGATGAGCGACGATGAGCGCGGAAAGTGGCGCGATCGTGTAGGGACGCTGGAAGCCCGCATCAAGGCGGCGCGCGAGTCCGGCCACATAGGCCGGGACCCGGAGCGGGCCGAGGCGCGGGATAGGTCGAGGGCGGACGGCATCGCCTGGCGGATCTCCGCCGAGCTGGTGGCGGCGTTCCTGGTCTGCGGCTTCGTCGGCTGGTGGATCGACGAGTGGATCGGAACGCGACCCTGGGTCTTCCTTGCCGGGTTGCTGATTGGCGGCGCGGTGGGTATCAGGAACGTGTACAGGGTGGCCATGAAGTTCCAGAAGGCCGCCGAGGAACGAGAGGACGGATAGCGTGGCCGCAGGCGAAAGCCCTCTGCATCAGTTCGAGATCACCCCGATCGTCCCGCTGGAGATCGGCGGCGTCGACGTATCCTTCACGAATTCCGCGCTGTGGATGGTCATCGCGGTGATCGTCACCACGGTGCTGCTGACCGTCGGCATGCGCGGCCGGGCCATGGTGCCGGGGCGGCTGCAGTCGGTGGCCGAGATGAGTTACGAATTCATCGCCAACATGGTGCGGGACAATGCGGGATCCGAAGGCCGGCCCTATTTCCCGTTCCTGTTCACCCTGTTCTTCTTCATCCTGTTCTGCAATCTGCTGGGGATGGTGCCCTACAGCTTCACGCCGACGAGCCACATCATCGTCACCTTCGCGATGGCGCTGGTGGTCTTCATCGGTGTGACCCTGATCGGCATCTTCAAGCACGGTGTCGGCTTCCTGAAACTGTTCGTGCCCTCCGGCGTGCCCCTGCCGCTGATGTTCATCCTGGTGCCGATCGAGATCATCTCCTATTTCGTGCGGCCGATCAGCCTGAGCCTGCGACTGTTCGCGAACATGATGGCCGGTCACACCATGCTGAAGGTCTTCGGCAGCTTCGTCGTCTCGCTGGGCATCATCGCCGGCTGGGCGCCGCTGCTCTTCATCGTCGCGCTGACCGGTCTGGAGATCGGCATCGCGCTGCTCCAGGCCTATGTGTTCACCATTCTGAGCTGTCTCTATCTCCACGACGCCCTGCATCCCGGGCACTGAGCCGGAGAGAGCCGGAAACTTCGAACTTCGATCATCATCCTCAACCTGAATTGAAGAGGGACTTAGGAAAATGGAAGCTGAAGCCGCAAAGCTGATTGGCGCCGGTCTGGCCACCATCGCGCTCGCCGGTGTGGGCGTGGGTATCGGTAACATCTTCGGCAACTTCGTCGCGGGCGCGCTGCGCAATCCGGGCGCTGCCGGCCGTGTGTTCGGCAACGTGCTGCTGGGCTTCGCGCTCACCGAGGCCGTTGCGCTGTTCGCGCTGGTCATCGCGTTCCTGATCCTGTTCGCATTCTGATCGGCGCGCCTTCGGGCGCGTCCCTTTCCGCGAACGCGAACACGTAACGTCAACAGCGAGGCCACGGGCTCATGCCGCAGCTTGCTGCAGAAACCTTTGCATCCCAGATCGTCTGGCTCGCGATCACTTTCGTGATCCTTTACCTGATCATGGCGCGGGTGGTCATCCCGCGGATCGGCGGGATCCTGGAAGACCGCGAGCAGCGAATCCGGTCGGACCTCGACAAGGCCGAGGAGCTGAAGTCGGAGACCGACAAGGCGATCCGGGACTACGAGGCCCGGTTGGCCGAAGCGCGCTCCAGCGCGGCGAATATCGTCGCCGGCATGAAGGCGGAGATGAACGCCGAGATCGACAAGCGCCGCCAGGAGATCGAGGCCGAACTGGACCAGCGTCAGACCGAGGCGGAGAAGCAGATCGCGCAGCAGCGTGACGCGGCTCTGGCCTCGCTGGACGACGTCGCCTGCAGCGTCACCGCGGCCCTGGTTCAGAAGCTGTCGGGCGCGGCGCCGTCGGACGACCGGGTCAGCCAGGCGGTTTCGGCCGCGCGCGAGGGAGGCCGCTGATGTTCGCAGATCCGACATTCTGGGTCGCCGTCGCCTTCGTCCTCTTCTTCGCGCTGATGATCTATCTGAAGCTGCCGGGGAAGATCGTGGCGCAGCTCGACGCCCGCGCGGACCGCATCCGCGGCGAGCTGGAGGAGGCCAAGCGGCTCCGGGAGGAGGCGCAGTCCCTCTACGCCGACTACCAGCGCAAGGCCGAGGAGGCGGTCCAGGAAGCGGACCGCATCGTCGAGCACGCCCGCGAGGAAGCCGAGCGCACGGCCGAGAAGATGCGGTCGGACATGGAGGCCGCGCTGGAACGCCGGAAGGCCCAGGCGGAATCCAAGATCGCCCAGGCCGAGCAGCAGGCGATCGACGAGGTGCGCAACCGCGCCGTCGACATCGCCACCGCCGCGGCCGCGCGCATCCTGCGCGAAGAGCTGAAGGGCGACGCCGGCAACCGGCTGATCGACGACGCCATCGGCAGCGTGGGACGCCACCTGCACTGAGCATTCCGCAAGGAAGCAACAATCAGGGGCTCCGGCGTTGCCGGAGCCCCTTTTTTGCGCCGGCGGGAACGGGGAGGTCCATTCCGCCGACGCAGCGTTCTGTCCAAGAATCCCGGGGGTACGAACACATGAGATCAACGGCAGCGCCGCTTGACGGCATCGGAACGAGCCATCGGTTCACGCGTTCGGCCTGGTTCCTTGCGTTCATGGTGATGGGCACGATCATCCTGACCATGTCGGCGAAGGCGAAGGTGCCCATGTGGCCCGTCGAGATGTCCCTGCAGACCCTTGCCGTATTCACCATCGCGGCCACGTTCGGCCTGCGCCTCGGAATGGCTACGGTCCTGCTCTATCTGATGGAGGGTGCGCTCGGCATGCCGGTGTTCCAGGGTACCCCGGAGAAGGGCCTTGGCGTCGCCTACATGGCAGGTCCGACGGGGGGCTACCTGGCGGGTTTCGTCGCCGCGACCGCCATTGTCGGCTGGGCCTCGGATCGGGGCTGGTGGCGCAACCCGCTCAAGATCGGCGCGGCCATGCTCCTCGGCGAAGTCGCGATCCTGGCCCTTGGCGCGCTCTGGCTGGCCTATCTGCTGGGCGTGGATATGGCGATCGCCTACGGTATCGGCCCGTTCATCGTCACCGATCTCGTGAAGCTGGCTCTCGCGGCGGGCCTCGCGACGGTTCTCGGCGGTTTCATCGCCCGCCTGTCGCGCCGCTGAGTTGAGCGCTCTTGCGGCCACGAAAAAGGGCTCCGGAGTTGATCCGGAGCCCTTTTCCTTTCAGTGCGGCCGCCGCCGCCATTACCCGGCGGACTGGGCCAGCGCCGGTTCGCGCTCTCCCGAGCCCCCCGGCGCCCTGCCTTCCAGCCAGGGCCGTTCGCCCCTGACCGTGGTGCGGTGGAGCAGGCGGCGGTAGCCGTCATAGTCGTTCATGGCGTTGTGCTGGACGCAGCGGTTGTCCCACATGGTCAGTGTGCCCGGCGCCCAGCGGACGCGGCAGGTCAGCTCGATGCGGGTCGCGTGCGCGTGCAGGAACTCGAGCAGCGGCCGGCTCTCGCGTTCGCTCATGTTCTCGAAACGGATCGAATAGACGGGATTGACGAACAGCGCCTTGCGGCCCGACTCCGGCACCGTGCGGACCGCCGGATGGGCCAGCTCCGCATGCGCCTCCTCGGTGTTGTGGATCTTCATGGCGCGGTTGAACTTGCCGAACAGCTTGTTGCCGACGCCATAGGGACGCCGGGCCGAATGCATCACGTTCAGTCCTTCCAGCATGGCCTTCATGCCGTCGGAAAGCGTGTCGTAGGCGAGGTACATGCTGGCGAAACAGGTGTCGCCGCCGAAGGGCGGGATCTCCTTGGCGTGCAGGATGGTGGCCCGGGGCGGCGCCTCCTGGAAGCTCCAGTCGGAGTGCCAGTTGCCGCCGAAATTCAGCATGCCGGACTCGCTGGCCTCCTTGAGGACCTCGATGACTTCCGGATGCTCCTTCATGGTGTCGACATAGGGCTCGAAGCCGAACTCGCCGAAGCGGCGCGTAAAGCGTTTCTGATCCTCGATGGACATGTCCTGGTCCCGGAAGACCAGCACCGAATGATCGGTGAAGGCCTGCTCGATCTCCTCGAACACCGGGTCGGGCAGCGGCATTGTGAGATCCGCGCCCTCGATCTCCGCGCCCAGCACGCCGGTCAGCGGCATGACCCGGATATGGTGGTAGATGCTATTCATCGTATTCTAATCCTCCCCTTTGTGGGTTTGTGACAGCCACCAACCTAAACTTATGCCATCCGTACTCAGAAGCGCGATTGAAACAAGTTCGATCCTAAAAATTATCGTGCCCAATTCTATCACGGAATACCGAACCGCGCCCGTTCGGCCTTTACTGCGTCTCTCAATTCTTTTACGGCCTCCGGAAATTCCTGGTGTATACCTTTGGGGTATTCGACGAACGATACATTAAATGTTTCATTCAGGGCTTTTCGAAGAGACGGGTGCTCGAATTTAGACACAAGCGCATAGTGTGGATGATCGGTTCGAGATCTGGCATGAATTCTTTCTAAAATCAACTGAATATCGGGATCATTTATAGAGTATCCAAAAAATAATACAGTATTTACCGTCGAAAGGGCTTCAACAATATCATATATACCTGGATTATTGGCCTTTGCTTTAAAATAGGGCTGCCGGTCCAGTATGATACTGCTCGGATCGGTGATGCACCCATGTAGTTTTAGAATAGTCCGAGATGGAGATCTGAGATCAGCTAAAAAATTGTCATATTTATAAGTTCGAACTTGGTAGGCTATGGCGCCGCCGCTATGGTATTCAAAATTCTTTTCAAGAAATTGATCGTAATTTGTGGTTATGCATACCTTAAAATCTAAATCCAGTAGGTATCTATAAATCTCTGCTTGAGGTGGCGGTGTAAATAGAAATTTATTCTCAAAAATAGCCCGTCTTTCAACCGGCGACAATAGTGAATTTATCAATTCAGCGGCATCAAGAAGCCGGTCTCTACGGATCAGACTTTTGACAAGGGCCACATCTTTCTTTTTATCTACGCGCTCTGCCAGTTCACTTAATAGGTCGGGCCAGTTAGGAAGTGTGGGCAATGCCGATTTTGTGACGCCGGAGCCCACGAATAGAATTGCTCTTCGTTCCGCTATTTCACGGACAAGTGTATTTGGCCAAGAAACGGGCACTTATACCCTCTCTCCGATAGTTTCGGCCAATTCGCCGATAATGTTGCGGTAGCGTGCAGCCTGTCCAAATTGACTTCCAACTAGCCCATCCTTAGATTCGAGCGCAATAATTGGAGCGTTCGCGCTCTGCGCCATCGGAATCAGGCTATATAGATTTGGAACATCACCCAGGTGTGGAGTTGCCATATTGTTCGCGACAAAGCTGCTAAGATAAGTGTCTATCTCTCTGGGTATATCATTCAATATTCTCTCATATGCTTTAGTGGGTCGCCGAACTCCAGCTTTTGCTTTGGCAATGTATTGTTGTAGTGTGAAGCCTATGAAACCCCTCTTTATTGAAATATCTGTCATAATACTATATTTTTCTAAACCTCCAGGATTCAATCTGTCGGACTGTTCAAGACCTACTTCATAATAATCAATCCAACTGCTCATCCAGCGGGAAATATTACGAATACCCAGGACACTAAATGCATCGGCGCCAAGTGGGACAACAAAGTAGTCAGAGCAAAGAAGAACAGATCTATTTAATGCCCCTAATGATGGGCTGACGTCAATAAAAACAATATCGTAATCTTCTTCTAAACCGCGTAAATAAGACCGTAGCCAGTTTGTCACACGGAAGCCGCCGGCCTTTCCGGTAGGCAATTCGGCCCAAGATCCTGATAATTCGTCCTCGAATGTTGAGAAACGGGGATGGCCGGGTAGCAGATCGACACCGAAACGATTGCTGCTTGATCTCAGAGGTCTTATTCGAGAATTTATGTCGGCATCTCCACTTAGAATTGGATCCACAACGTCCAGTATTGTTTTTGATTTAGTTTCTTCTTTGTTATTTTTTTCTGGCCAATATAAATCAATAGTCTTGATATCACCTAGAACAAGTTGAGTAATATTGCATTGCGGATCGCAGTCAATAATAAGAACCCTCTGTTTTTTCTCTAGGGCAAAATATGCAGCGATATTTTCAGTGAGTGTCGTTTTTCCAACGCCACCCTTGTTATTAAAAAATGATATTGATTTCATAGTGTTTCCCACACATTGGCGAATGCGCAATATTCTATAATATCTTTGTCCGCGAAGAAACCCTGTCTGCAATGCTCATGGGTGACGTTCCAGAGTGAGCGGCGGGGATGTTCTTATGTGCCCCGTTCCCAGCCGCGCTCGCCCTGTTTCCAGTAGGTGCAGACGTGGCCCGCCGCACGGGCCGCCTGCCAGCGCGCGCGGGCGGCGGCCACGGCGTCCTCGTCCAGGCCGTTGAACATGTCCAGACAGCGGGCAAAATCCGACTTGTCCGCCACGTCGCGGCCGTCGACCAGGATCAGCACCTCGGCGGCATTGGGGTTCTCCGGCTCGGCGGTGAGCCAGATCGGCTGCCGCCCGGCATCGCCATCGCCGGCCGCGCCGTGGGGCAGGAACGAGGCCTTGTCATAGCTCCACAGATGCGCGTCCAGGCCGCGCACGCGCTCCTCGGAGCCCGCCAGCACCACCGCGCGCATGCCGCGCTCCAGCACCTTTTCCAGCAGCTCGGGCAGGGCCCGTTCCAGCGGCTTGCGGGTCAGGTGATAGAACGCGACTTCCGTCATTTGCTCTCGTAGTGGCGGCGGACCAGTTCGTCGAGGACACGGACGCCGAAGCCTGTGCCGCCCTTGGGCGTCGTCGGCCTGGCGCTGCTGGACCAGGTAACGCCGGCGATGTCGAGATGCGCCCAGGGCACATCGTTGACGAAGCGCTGCAGGAACTGCGCGGCGGTGATGGAACCCGCGCCGCGGGCGTTTCCGATATTGCGCATGTCGGCAATGTCGGACTTCAGCTTCTTGTCGTAGTTCTTGTGCAACGGGAAGCGCCAGAGCTTCTCGTCGACGGCCTCGCCGGCTTCCATCAGCCGCGTGGCCAGCCGGTCGTTGTTGGAGAACAGGCCGGCGTACTCGTCGCCGAGCGAGATGATGACGGCCCCGGTCAGCGTGGCGAGGTTGATCATGAACTCGGGCTTGAAGCGGTCCTGCGTGTACCAGAGGGCGTCACAGAGCACGAGGCGGCCTTCGGCGTCGGTGTTCAGCACCTCGATCGTCTGGCCCGACATGGAGGTGACCACGTCGCCGGGGCGCTGCGCGTTGCCGTCCGGCATGTTCTCGACCAGGCCGACCACGCCGATGACGTTGGCCTTGGCCTGACGTCCGGCGAGCGCCGCCATGGCGCCGATGACGGCGGCGGAGCCGCCCATGTCCCACTTCATGTCCTCCATGCCGGCGGCCGGCTTGATGGAGATGCCGCCGGTGTCGAAGGTGACGCCCTTGCCGACGAAGGCGATCGGCTTGTCGTTCTTCGCCCCGCCGTTCCACTGCATGACGACCAGCCGGCTTTCCTTCTCGGAGCCCTGGCCGACGCCGACCAGCGCGCCCATGCCGAGCTTCTTCATCTGCGCCTCGCCCAGCACCTCAACCTTGACGCCCAGCTTGGTGAGTTCCTGGCAGCGGTCGGCAAGGGTGGCGGGATAGAGGATGTTGGCAGGCTCGCTGACCAGATCGCGGGTCAGGAAGACGCCGTCGACGACCTTGTCCAGTGCGGCGAAAGCGTCGCGCGCTGCGGCTGCGCCGCGGGCGCCGATGGCGAGCTGCTCCAGGGAGGGCTTGTCCTCGTCCTTCAGCTTCGTGTGGTAGTGGTCGAAGCGGTAGCTGGCCAGCCGCGCGCCCATCGCGATATGCGCCTGGGCCGCACCCTTGGTGAGTTTCGACTTCGCGGCCAGATCCTCGGCGTCAATGATCACCTTGGCCTGCTTCGCGCCGCAGTTGGCGACCGCCTTGAAGGCGCGGCCGCCGATCAGTTCCAGATCATGGGAAGACAGGGACTTGGTCTCGCCGAGGCCCAGCAGGACGATCAGGTCCAGCCTGGTGCCACGCGGCGCGGCGATGGTCTGGCTCTGCCCGCTTGCGCCGGTGAAGCGGCTGGCGCGCAGCACCTGTCGGATGGCGCCTTCGGTCTTCTCGTCCAGGGCCTTGGCGGCAGGCGTCAGTTTGCCGTCCTTCGCGACGCCGACGACGACGACGCCGCGGCCCGGAATGCTTGCGCCGGAAATCGAGATATCCATCTGTCTCATCCCATTGAAAAACTGTCGGACAGATATATCGCAAGCTTTGCCGGGCCGTGTAAATGGGGCGCTTTGCGTCCGCCAGGGCCTGCGACGGCGCAGGTGGCCCGGATGCACGCGGCAAGGCATCCCAAGCGGGTTTCACAGGCCGCTGAGGTCGCTATACTCCGCCGCCATGCGTCATCTGACCGGCTACATGATTCGCGCCGCCGCGGGCCCTACGGCCTTCGTGACGATGGTGCTGACCGGGATCATCTGGATCCTTCAGGCGCTGCGTTTCGTCGACGAGATCATCAACTATGACATGTCGATGGGCGCGTTCTTCTACATCTCGTTCTTGCTGCTGCCGCAGCTTCTGCCTGTGACGCTCCCGATCGGCCTGTTCTGCGGGATGCTCTACGCCTACTGGCGGATGTCGTCGGACAGCGAACTCGTGGTGATGCGCGCCGCCGGTCTCAGCCGCATGGCGCTGGCCGGGCCCGGCCTGCTGCTGGCCGGATTCTGCGCGGTTTTCGTCGCCTCGATGACGTTCTACTTCATGCCGATGGCGAACTCGACCATGCGCGACACCCGGTTCGCGTGGAAGTACATCTACTCCACCGTGGTGCTGCGCGAGGGCGCGTTCACGCCGCTCAAGACCCGTCTGACGGTCTATGTCGCCGAACGGCGGTCCGGCGGCGAGCTCCACGGCCTGCTGATTCACGACGAGCGCGAGCCGGGCAAGTCGGTGACCATGATGGCGGAGCAGGGAACGCTGATCCGCGCCGAGGAAGGCCCGAAGATTCTGCTGCTCAACGGCAATCGCCAGGAGAAGGATCATGAGAGCGGCAACATCAACGTCCTCTACTTCGACCGCTACAACGTCGAGATCGATCTGGTAGGCAGCAATGCGCCGGTGCGCGTGGCCAAGATTGAGGAACGTACGATCGAGGATCTGTTCCTCATCGATCCGGGCGACTTCGACCGGGCGACCTATCACAGGATCCAGGCGGAAGGGCACAAGCGCGTGGCGTTGCCGCTGTTGACCATCGCCTTCGCCCTGATGGCGATCGCGACGGTGCTCTATGGCGAGTTCGACCGGCGCGGCGTCGGCGCGCGTATCTGGGTCGGTTGCCTCAGCGCAGGCCTGTTGCAGGCGGCCGTACTGGGGCTGACCCAGGCGGCGGCGACGGAGCCTTTCTTCAATACGCTGGTCTATGTGCTGCTGTTGGCCGCGATCGCCGGCAGCCTGTTCCTGATGCGGGCCGGCGCGGGCATGCCGACGCCGGGACCGGCGCCGATGGCGGCGTGATCATGCTGCGGACGCTTCCCACCCTGACCCGCTATCTGATCCGTCAATTCCTGCTCGGTGCCGGCCTGGTCTTCGCGCTGCTGTCGCTGGTCATGTTCACGGCCGAAGTGATCGATCATGTGCGCCGCGCCAGCGGCGTCGACGAGATCGGGCTGGGGCTGATCGTGCAATTCGCCCTGCTCAAGATGCCATCCGTGATCGAGAAGCTCTGGCCATTCGTTGTGCTGTTCGGAGGCATGCTGGCGCTGACCCGGCTGTCGCGCTCCAACGAACTGGTCGTGGCGCGTGCCGCCGGCGTCTCGATCTGGCAGATCCTGACGCCCCTGGTGCTGTCTGCGGCTGTCATCGGCGCCATTCTGATCACGGTGCTGAACCCTCTGGCCGCCGCCCTGACGGGGCAGTACGAGCAGCTCGCGAGCGCCAAGTTCCAGGGCGAGACGAGTCGCATCACGGTCTCCGACAAGACCGGCCTCTGGCTCCGGGAGGTGAACGCCGAAGGCCATCAGGTGATCCATGCCTGGTCCGCTTCGGCGCAGGGCACTTCGCTGGACAACCCGACCTTCTTCACCTTTACCCGGAACAACAGCTTCGTGCGCAGGATCGACGCCGAGAGTGCGGAACTGTTCGACCGGCAATGGAGGTTGAAGAACGCGGTGGTGACGGAACTGGACCGTCCGCGTCAGGAGCGAGAGACCATGCTGGTGCCGACCCGGCTGACGGTGGCGCAGATCATTGACAGCCTCGCGCCGCCGCAATCGCTCTCGTTCTGGGAACTGCCGGCCTTCATCGAGCTGCTGGAGAAGTCGGGTTTCAATGCGCTCGCGCACCGGCTGCACTGGAATTCGCTGCTTTCCCTGCCACTGATGCTGGCCTCGATGGTCCTGCTGGCCGCAACCTTCTGCATCCGTCTCAGCGTGCGCCGCGGCGTCGTCGGGCTTGTGTTCTTCGCCGGCACGATGGCGGGGTTTGCGATATTCTTCGTCACCGACGTGGTCGAGGCGTTCGGCTCCGCAGGCAAATTGCCCGTGGTGCTTGCCGCCTGGACGCCGGCGGCGGTCACCACCATGACGGCCATCGCGGCCATGTTCCATCTGGAGGACGGCTAGGAATGGCGCCGCGCAGGCCGCTCCCGATTCTGCTGCTGTTCGCCTTTCTGTGGATGCCGCTCGCCGCGGCGGCGCAGGTGAACGACCTGCCGGTCGAGCTTTCGGCCCGGGAAATGATCTATGAACAGGAACTGGGCGTGGTGACGGCCCGGGGCGACGTCGAGATCCTGCAGGGCGAGCGGGTGCTGTTCGCCGACACCGTCACCTACAACGAACGCGACGAGGTCGTCACCGCCAGCGGCAATGTCGTGTTGCGGGAACCTTCGGGCGACGTGCTGTTCGCCGACTACGTTGAACTGACCGACAACTTCAAGCAGGGCGTCGTCGAGGAGCTCAAGATCCGCCTCGCCAACCGGGCGCGCATGGCGGCGCGGCGCGCCCGCCGTGAAGGCGAGAACCGCACGATCCTGGAGCGCGTGGTCTACACGCGCTGCGAGGAATGTCCCGAACATCCGGACCGGCCGCCGATCTGGCAGATCAAGGCCAACCGGGTCACGCGCGATCTGGACAAGGAAATCGTCGAATACCAGAACGCGCGCCTGGAAATGTTCGGCGTACCGGTCTTCTACGCGCCCTACTTCTATCATCCCGACCCTACGGTCGAGCGGAAGTCCGGCTTGCTCGCGCCCATCGTCGGCTCGTCCACCGAACTGGGCTTCCAGTACTCACAGCCGGTCTACCTGGTCCTCGACGAGGACAAGGACATGACCCTGACGCCACGCTTCCTGACCAAGGAACTTCCGGTTCTGGGGGCGGAGTACCGCCAGCAGTTCGACGCGGGGCGCTGGGATACAGACGTCTCGCTGACCTATGTCGATGAGGTGGTGGGCCGCACGCAGACCGGCGACAAGGAGTTCCGCGGTCATTTCCGCTCCAAGGGCGACTTTCGTATCGACGAAGGCGCCGACTGGGGCTTCAACCTGTTCCGGGCCAGCGACGACACCTATCTGCGCATCTACGATATCGGCGGCGGCAACACACTCACCTCGACGGCCTATGTCACCGATTACGATGGCCGGCGATTCCGCGGGCTGGAGTTCTTCTCCTTCCAGGGCCTGCAGGAGAACGATGACGACGGCGCGACGCCACTGGTGATGCCGCTGGCGACGTGGCAGGACACCTTCAGCCCCGGCGTGCTGGGCGGACGGGTCGACTACACCTTCGGCGGCGTGGCCCTGCAACGCACCAGCGGTCGCGACACCCGCCGGCTGTCCTTCGACGGATCCTGGGAACGCCAGGCCGTCGACCCCTTCGGCGGTCTGACGACCTTCGGCATGCATTTCCGCGCCGACGGCTACATGGTTTCCGAAGCGCAGGACACCGACCCTACCGCCAGCGAGAACGACTACTACGAGGGCCGCATCTGGCCGCAGGCGACGCTCGACTGGCGTCTGCCGCTGGTACGACCGGCCAACGGGCACTTCCAGAAGATCGAGCCGGTGGTGCAGCTCATCGGATCTCCGGCCGGCGCCAACCCGAACGATATTCCCAACGAGGATTCGCTCAGTTTCGAGTTTTCCGACGCCAACCTGTTCGACCGCAACCGCTTCGTCGGCTTCGACCGCGTGGAGAGCGGCTCCCGCGTCAATTACGGGGTGCGGATGGGCGTCTATGGCGACGGCGGGGGCGAGAGCGAGTTCCTGATCGGGCAGTCCTTCCGGTTCAACGAAACCAGTGCCTTCGGGCCCGGCACCGGACTCGACGACCGTCTCTCCGACGTGGTCGGGCGGCTGCTCATCGCGCCGACCGACTCGATCGACTACACATTCCGTTTCCGGGTCGATATGAAGGGACCGGACCTGGATCGGCACGAGCATCGCCTGAGCCTTCGCGACGACTGGTACAGTTTCAGCCTCGGCTACATCTCCGTACCGCGTGTGGGCGGCGCCGTGGCGGTCGGCAACACCCAGGAGCTGACCACGGAAGGCACGTTAAACTTCGCCGAGAACTGGCAGGTCCTCGGCGCCTATCGCGGCGACCTCGACCGCGGCGTGCCGATCCGCTTCGAAGGCGGTCTGCGCTACGAGGACGAGTGTTTCGACTTCCAGCTCGGCGTCGTCCGCGATTTCACCAGCGACCGCGATCTGGAGGCGTCCACCTCCGTCTTCGTGCGGATCAGTCTCACCGGGCTGAACTAGCTCAACCCCGGTGTCCTGGCTGCAACTTGCCGGTTGGAAGAACCACCGCGCTGCGCTAGAGCAGGCGCGAATTCGATGGAACAGGAGGCAGCGTTCCGCCCCGATGAACGTGAAGCTGATACTGCCGGCCATCGCCGCCGCGCTCTGGATGGCGTTCGCCGCGCCGGCGCATTCCCAGCAGGTGCTGGACATCGTCGCCGTGGTCGACGACGAGGTGATTTCTGCCTACGACCTGGAGGAGCGGATCGACCTGATCATCGTCACCGCCGATCTGCCGCGTACGGAGGAGACGCGGCAGCGGCTGCGCCCACAGGTGCTGCGCACTCTGGTCGACGAGGAACTGCAGAAGAAGGCGGCGCGCAATCTCGGCATCACGGTCACCAACGGCGATATCGACGCCGAGATCGAGGCCATCGCCGAACGCAACAACATGAGCGGCCCGGCGCTGGTGCAGAATCTCGATCGCGCCGGCGTCGACGAACATGCCATCCGCCAGCAGGTCCTGGCCGGGATCGCGTGGCAGCGCTTCATCGGCGCCCGGTTGCTGCGGACCGTCGATGTCTCCGATGAGGAGATCGACGAGGAGATCGCCCGGCTTGAGGCCGCCGAGGGCGAGACATCCTATCTGGTCAACGAGATCCGTCTGACGGTCGAACAGCCGTCCCAGGAGGACGAGGTGCGCGGCTCGGCAGAACGCCTGGTGCGCCAGATTCGGGCCGGCGCGAGTTTTGCCGCTCTGGCGCGGCAGTTCTCGTCCGGCGCTACTGCCCAGAGCGGCGGGGATGTCGGCTGGATCCGCGCCGAACAGCTCGGCCCGGAGATCGGCGAGGTGCTGCCGACCATGACGCCGGGCTCGGTTTCCGATCCGATCCGGACCGACACCGGCTACGCCATCGTGGCGCTGCGCGAAACGCGGATCGAAGGCCAGCGCCAGCCGGAGAAGGTCCAGGTCGAACTCAGCCAGATCCTCATTCCGCTGGGGCGGAACGCGCCGCAGCAGGCAGTGGACGAGGCGCGGGCCCGGGCGGCTGCGCTCCGACCCGAGATTGCAGGCTGCGCCGACGCTGCGCGGCTTGCCGGGGAGGTGCAGGGGGCGCAGGCGGCCGATCTCGGGCGACTGCGCATCGGCGACCTGCCCGTCGATTTCCGTTCGGCCATCGCGGACCTTGATGTGGGTGACGTCAGCCCGCCGCTGCGCACCGCGGCCGGCATCCATCTGCTGATCGTCTGCGACCGCTCGGAGCCGGTGGAGGCGACCGTCGACCGGGAGCGGATCCGCAACGCGATCCTGAACCGCAAGCTGAACCTTCGCGCCCAGGCCCAGTTGCGTGACCTGCGCCGGGATTCGATCGTGGACTACAGATAGGCCATGAAGCCGCTGGCGGTCACGATGGGCGAGCCGGCGGGCATCGGCGGGGACATCACCCTGTCCGCCTGGCGGGACCGCGGGCGGATGGATCTGCCGCCGTTTTTCGTCATTGACGACCCCGCGCGGCTCGAACGACTGGCGCGGCGTCTGGAGATCGACGCGCCGGTGGCCCCGATCGGCGATCCCTCCGAGGCGGTCGGGGTCTTCGCCGAGGCGCTGCCGGTTCTGGCGGTCGGGGGCCGCGTTTCGGCCGAGCCGGGCCGTCCCGATCCAGCCGACGCGCCGCTGGTGATTGCGGCCATCGAGCGCGCGGTGGCTCTGTGTCTCGAAGGCAGGGCGGCGGGCGTGGTGACGAATCCCATCAACAAGGCCGAACTCTATAGAGCGGGATTCACCCATCCGGGCCACACCGAGTTCATCGGCCATCTCTGCGGCGGCGCGCGCGCGGTGATGATGCTCGCCGGACCCAGCCTGCGCGTCGTGCCGGCGACGATCCACCTGCCACTGGCCGAGGCCGTGCGGGCGCTGAACGGCGCCGATCTCGTCGCCATCGGCCGTATCGTGCTCCACGCCCTCAGGCGCGACTTCGGCATCGATCGACCGCGACTGGCGTACTCGGGACTCAATCCCCATGCCGGGGAGAACGGCGCCCTGGGTCGCGAAGACATCGACATCATCGCGCCGGCGGTGGCCGAACTGGCGCGCGACGGCGACAGCGTGGTCGGTCCTCTGCCGGCCGACACCATGTTCCATGCGCCGGCGCGGGCCGAGTACGATGCCGCCATCTGCATGTATCACGATCAGGCTCTGATCCCGGTCAAGGCGCTGGATTTCGACAGCGCGGTCAACGTCACGCTGGGCCTGCCCATCGTGCGGACCTCGCCCGATCACGGCACCGCCTTCGACATTGCCGGGCGCGGCGTCGCCCGTCCCCACAGCCTCATCTCGGCGATCCGTCTGGCGGGCGAGATCGCCGGCCACAGACGGGGATGAGCGTTCCGGGCCTGCCGCCACTGCGCGAGGTGATCCGCCGCCACGGTCTGGACGCGCGCAAGGGACTGGGCCAGCATTTCCTGCTCGACCTCAACATCACCGACAAGATCGCCCGCGCCGC
Source organism: Minwuia thermotolerans (assembly GCF_002924445.1). Lineage (NCBI taxonomy): Bacteria > Pseudomonadati > Pseudomonadota > Alphaproteobacteria > Minwuiales > Minwuiaceae > Minwuia > Minwuia thermotolerans. Next base: position 10,596 of record NZ_PIGG01000053.1, on the reverse strand, counting down.
AGGCGTTCTGACGGGCCGGGAAGTGCTTGAGGTCGGGCCCGGTCCCGGCGGGCTGACCCGCGCGCTGCTGGAGACGGACGCGGCACGGGTGGTGGCCGTGGAGAAGGACGAGCGTTGCATCGCTGCCCTGGCGGAGCTGGCGGCGGTCTATCCGGGACGGCTGGAGGTCATCCGCGCCGACGCCCTGGAGACGGAAGCCGCCGAACTCGTGCGGCCGGGCGCGGCGATCATCGCCAATCTGCCCTACAATGTCGGTACGCCGCTGCTGTTCCGCTGGCTGGCGCGGCCGGATCATTTCGGCTCCATGACCCTGATGTTCCAGCGCGAGGTCGCCGAGCGCATCGCCGCCCGTCCGGGTACGAAGCACTATGGCCGGCTCGCGGTGATGGCCAACTGGCGCTGGAGTACGCGTGTGCTGTTCGATCTGCCGCCGCGCGCCTTCACGCCGCCGCCCAAGGTCACCTCGGCGGTTGTCGGCCTGACGCCCCGGACCGAGGCGCTGGCCCCGGCCGACGCCGGCACGCTGTCGCGGGTGGTCGCGGCGGCCTTCAACCAGCGCCGCAAGATGCTGCGTCAGAGCCTGAAGGGGCTGAGGCCGGACGCGGAAGCCTGGCTCGGCGAGGCCGGCATCGATCCGCGCCGCCGTGCAGAGACGCTGACTGTCGAGGAGTTCTGCGCCCTCGCCCGGACGCTTCAGTCGCCGCGATAGGGCCTGGTGAGCTTCTCGACGAAATCCGCCAGTCCCGGCTGCCGCTGACGCCGCACCCTTTCGGCGACCAGGATCGCGCGGATCTGCGTCAGGCAGCGTTCCAGGTCGTCGTTCACGACCACGTAGTCGTAGCCGTCATAATGGCTGATCTCGTCGGCCGCCTTGGCCATGCGCCGCTTCACGACGTCATCGGGGTCGCGGCCCCGGGTGCGCAGCCGCCGCTCGAGTTCCGCGGTGCTGGGGGGCAGGATGAACACGCTGACGATATCGGTCTCGCGGCGCTGCTTCATCTGCTGCGCGCCCTGCCAGTCGACGTCGAAGAGGACGTCCCTGCCGGCCTTGAGAGCGTCCTCGACGGGTCCCGCCGGGGTGCCGTAGCTGTTGTCGAAGACCGTGGCGTGCTCCAGCAGCGCGTTGTCCCTGACCATGTTGTCGAAGGTTCCTCGGTCGACGAAGTAGTAGTCCCGGCCCTCGACTTCGCCCTGCCGCTTCGGTCTGGTCGTGACGGAGACCGACATGCTGAGGTCGCGCTCGTCCTCCAGAAGCCGCCTCGAGATCGTGGTCTTGCCGGCGCCCGAAGGGGAGGACAGGACGAGCATCAGCCCCCGGCGCGTCATTCTTCCGGCCTCACTCAACATTCTGCACCTGCTCGCGCATGCGGTCGATGGCGACCTTCAGGTCCATGCCGATGCGGGTCAGTTCGATGTCCGAGGACTTCGAACAGAGGGTATTGGCCTCGCGGTTGAACTCCTGGGCCAGGAAGTCGAGCCGGCGTCCGACCGGCTCGTCTGCGGCGAGCAGTTCATGCGCCTGGGCGACATGGGCCTTCAAGCGGTCCAGTTCCTCGCGTACGTCGGCGCGTGCGGCCTGCAGAGCCAGTTCCTGCGCCAGCCGCTCCTCGCTGACCGGCGGGTCCGCTTCCAGCAGTTCGGCCAGGACGGTCCGGAGCCGCGCCGCGCGCTGCCCGCCGCGGGCGCCTTCGGTTGCCGCCGCACGGGCGATCAGGGTCTCGATGTCGACGATCAGCGCGCCGAGGATTTCGGCAAGGCGCGCACCCTCGGTGCGCCGGGACCGGTCCAGCGCCGTCACGGCCTGTTCCAGCGATGCCAGGACCTCGGCGTCGCGCCGCTCAGCCTGTCCGGCGTCCTGGGCCGCCGTGGCGGTTTCGATGACGCCGCGCGCCGAGAGCAGTTGATCGGGGCGAACTTCGGCCTCCGGCGCCAGCGCACGCGCGGTGTCCAGCAGGGTATTCAGCCACGCCGTGTTGACGCGGTAGCCTTCGGCTCCGCCGGCCTGTTCCATCTGCAGGTTGACGGTGACATTGCCGCGCGCGAATGCCGACTGGGCGGCCTGCCGCGCGGCCGATTCCAGCCCACCCACCTCGGCGGGCAGGCGCAGCCGCACATCCAGGCCGCGGCCGTTGACCGAGCGCAGCTCCCAGGTCCAGATCCAGCCCTCGGCGGTCCCTTCGGTGCGGGCGAATCCTGTCATGCTGGCGAGCGTCATGGGCGGGCAACCTCAGAATCGGCGTCGAAATGCCGGGTCAAGTTAACCTGCGCCCGCGATCGATCAAGCGTCGGCGGGGAAGGTGAGTGTCACCCGTGTGCCGGAGCCGGGGCGGCTGTCGACGGCGACACGTCCGCCATGCAGGTCCACCAGCGCCTGGACGATGGGCAGGCCGAGGCCCGTGCCCTTGTGGCCGGCCACCATCTGGTTCTCGATCTGGCCGAACGGCTCGAAGATGCGCCGCATGTCCTCGCGGGCGATGCCGACCCCCTCGTCGCCCACCACGATCGCGTACTCGCCGCCTTCGAGAGAACAGGTCACGCTGACCCGGCCGCCCTCGCGGTTGAACTTCACGGCATTGGAAAGGATGTTCAGCAGAATCTGCTTCATGGCCCGGCGGTCGGCGCGCAGGCCGGGTGGCGCCGGAAGGGCAGGGGGCGCGAGGGCGATGCGGGAGCGATCCGCCATGGGCTGCACGATATCCAGGCATTCCGCCACCAGGGCGTCGAGATCGACGGGTTCCCGGCGGATGGCGAATGCGCCGGCCTCGATCTTGGAGAGGTCGAGCAGATCGTTGATCAGATCCAGCAGATGCCGGCCGCTCTCGGCGATGTCGGCGGCGTAGGTCAGATAGCGCGCATTGCCGATCTCGCCGAAGATCTGCTGCTGCAGGATCTCCGAGAAGCCGATGATGGCGTTGAGCGGGGTGCGCAGTTCGTGGCTCATCTTGGCGAGGAACTGGGTCTTGGCCTGGTTTGCCCGTTCGGCCTCGTTCTTGGCTTCAAGCAGGTCCGCCTGGGCCGTACGCTGTTCGGTGATGTCGCGGACGCTGCCCTCGTAGTAGAGCGGATTGCCGTCCTCGTCGCGCACCAGCCGCGCGTTTTCCGACACCCATAGCCGTTCGCGGGTCCGGTAGCGGTAGACCTCCGAGACGAACTCGGTGACCTGGCCATGGGCCTCGATCTCGCCCTTGAACTCCGTGCGGCGTCCCGGCTCCACGTACCAGCGGCTTTCCAGATCGTTGACGTCGGCCAGCAGGGCTTCCTCGCTCTCGTAGCCGTTCAGTTCCACCAGCGCGGGATTGGCCCTGAGCGCCCGGCCATCCAGGCTCGTGCGGTAGATTCCTTCGGTGGCGTTGACGAAGATGTTGCGGTAGTCGCGCTCCGCGTTCCGCAGGGCATCCTCCGCCCGGCGGCGCTCGTCGATGTCGACGGCCGTGACCAGGATGGCCGGCTGGCCGTCCCACATCAGTTCCGACACGAACAGCTCGACCCAGAAGGTCTCGCCGTTCCGGCGGCGGTAGCGCACGTCGTAGCGCGCCGGTGGCGCCAGGCCGGCAGAGCGTTCGTGCGTTCGGCGGACCAGAAGCTCGCGGTCTTCCGCCGAGAAGAATTCCGTGACGCTGTCCAGGGCGGTCAGCTGGTCGGCGTCGTCGAAACCCAGCATCCGCGCCATGGTGGCGTTGGCGTAGAGCGGCCGCAGGTTCTTGTGGACGAAGATGCCCTGAATCGAGCCTTCCGTGATGGCGCGGAACTTCTGCTCGCTCTCGCGAAGGCGTTCGGCCGTGTCGGTGCGCTCACGGATTTCGGCGCGCACGCGATCGAAGGCGGCGGCGAGAGAACGCGTGCGTTGCTGGACCCGCTCCTCCAGTTGCGTCCGCGCCGCCAGCAGTTCGGTCTGCTGTCGCTTCAGCGCGGAAATCTCCGAGTAGACATGGACCATGCCGCCGGCGCCCGTGCCGCTCTCGCGGAGCTGAAACCAGCGACTGCCGATCTGACGCTCCCGCAGTTCGGGTACCGGGCGCGGCACCGACAGGCGCTCGCGCACCCATTCTCCGGTATCGCGCGCGCCGGCGACCAGCCCCGTGGATGCCATACCAGCCAGCAGCTCGGCGAAGGGCATGCCGCGGAACAGCTCGAGGCGTTTCTCGAACACCTCCTCGAAGGACCGGTTCCACAGTTCGACGCGGCCGTCGGCATCAAAGAGAATGACGCCCTGGTCGAGGCCCTCCATCGCATCGCGCAGTTCCGCCTCCGCCAGGTTGGCGCGGGCGTCGGCGTCTGCCAGGGCGCTCTCGTCGATGCCCGTGCCGCGATAGCCGGTGAAGACGCCATGCACATCGAAGACCGGCACACCGCCGACGCGCACTCGCCGCCGGTCGCCATCGCCGCGGTCGAGCTCGTAGCGGAATTCGCGGAACGGTTCGTGACGATCCAGCACCGCGCGGTGGGTCCGCCAGAACTCTGTGCGGGTGTCCGGATCGCCGGCGGCTTCCCAGCGGGTCCTGCCCAGCAGGGCTTCCGTCAGGCGGCCGCTCTCCGCGTCGGCGTGCGCGGGCCGGACGAAGCGGTGCTCGGCATCGGTCTCCCAGACCCAGTCGGCAGTGGCGCGGGAAAACTCGCGCAGCACCCTGGCTTCGTGACGGGCCCGGCTCTCGGCGGCCCGCTCGTCGCTGACGTCGGAAACCAGCGCCAGGATACCGCCTTCCGGCAGCTCGCGGTTGATGAAACGCAGATAGCGGCCATCCGAACTCAGCCGGTCGACGGGGGTGTCCATCGTGAGGTGCTGGCTGTGGACCAGATCCAGCCATTCGGCGCGCTGAAGCGAGCGTCGGGGCACCACGCCGCTGTCCCAGGCGATTTCGCAGAGTTCGCGATAGGACATGCCCGGCCGGATGCCGTCGGCCATTTCCTGCCAGAGTTGTTGATAGGCCTGGTTGCAGGCGACCAACCGGTCCTCGGCGTCGAACAGCGCGGCCGCATGACCCAGGGCGTCCAGCGCGTGGATCACGGATACGTCGTTTCGGTCGATCTGACGGTCGGTCACCATTGCCTTGCCGGAAGCGCCGCCGTTCCGTCCGAAGCCTACTCGTTCTCTCGCTGCAGCCGGCGCCAACGTCTCACGTTTCGATTGTGCTCAGCCAGGGTTTTCGCGAACGCGTGCCCCCCGGATCCATCGGCCACAAAGTAGAGTTCGTTCGTTTGCGAAGGATTAAGAACCGCCTCCAACGCCGCTCGTCCCGGGTTCGCAATGGCTGTCGGCGGCAGACCCTTCACGGCGTAGGTATTGTAGGGGGAATCGGTCTTCAGGTCCGCGCGGCTGAGCGGCCGGCCGAGATCGGCCTTCCCTTCCGTCAGCGCGTAGATCACGGTCGGGTCGGACTGCAGCCGCATGCCCTTGCGCAGGCGATTGACGAACACCGCCGCGACCCGCGGGCGCTCCCCGGCGACGCCGGTTTCCTTCTCGACGATGGAGGCGAGGATGACGGCCTCCCCGGGTGTCCGCAGCGGCAGTCCTTCGGCGCGCCCGGCCCACAGGTCGGCCAGGGCCGCGTCGCGCGCGGCGCGCATGCGTTCCACGATCGCCGCCCGGCTGTCGCCATGATTGTAATGGTAGGTTTCCGGCAGCAACGCCCCTTCCTCGGCCACGGGCGTCTCGCCGTCCAGGGCCGGCGCGTCGTCGAGCAGGGCTGCAATCTGCCAGGAGGTCAGGCCCTCCGGCACCGTGATGCGGCGGACGACCGTGCGGCCGGCGACGATGTCGCCGATCACCGTGCGCATGCTGGTTCCGGCTTCGAAGCGGAATTCGCCGGCCTTCAGGCGGCCGCCCCGTTCGGTGAGGCGGACCGCGGCGAGAAACAGCATCGGATCCCCAATGACCCCGGCGGCGTCCAGTTTCGACGCGATCCGACGCGGCCCGTCGCCGGGTTCGATGATGACGGTGGCGGCTTCCGCCAACGGTCCCGGTTCGTTGTAGCGTTCCCAGCCCAGCCAGCCTGCGACCGCCGCGCCGAAAACGGCGATCACGGCGAGAAGCAGGGCCAGACGCAGCGCCGTCCTCACGGACCGCGGCCTAGTTCAGGCGTCTGAAGATCAGACTGGCGTTGGTGCCGCCGAAGCCGAAGGAATTGGACAGCGCCACGTCGATCTTCCGCTCGCGCGGCTGGAACGGGGCGAGGTCGAGCCCCTGGGTGGCTTCGTCCGGATCGTCGAGATTGAGGGTCGGCGGGGCCACCTGGTCGCGCAGGGCGAGCAGGCAGAAGATGGCCTCGACGCTGCCCGCGGCGCCAAGCAGATGACCGATTGACGACTTGGTCGACGACATGGTGCTGGTCTGGGCGCCATCGCCCATGAGGCGCCGGATGGCTCTGATCTCGATCTCGTCGCCGCGCGGCGTCGACGTGCCGTGGGCGTTGACGTAGTCGATGTCGGCGGCCGAGATGCCGGCGCGCTTCACCGCCGCCTGCATGCAGCGATAGGCGCCCGAGCCGTCCTCGGACGGCGCCGTGATGTGATAGGCGTCGCCCGACATGCCATAGCCGATGACCTCGCCGTAGATCTTCGCGCCGCGGGCTTTCGCGTGCTCCAGTTCCTCGAGCACGACGATGCCGGAGCCTTCGCCCATGACGAAGCCGTCGCGGCCCCGGTCCCAGGGGCGGCTGGCCCGCTCCGGCGTATCCTTGTAGCCGGTCGAGAGCGCCTTGGCGGCCGCGAAGCCGGCGATGCCCAGGCGGCTCAGCGCGGCTTCGGCGCCGCCGGCGACCATCACGTCGGCGTCGTCGAGGGCGATGATGCGGGCGGCGTCGCCGATGGCGTGCGCGCCCGTCGAGCAGGCCGTCACCACAGCGTGGTTCGGACCCTTGAACTGGTGCTCGATGGAGATGTAGCCCGACAGCAGGTTGATCAGCCGCCCGGGAATGAAGAACGGCGAGAGCCGCCGCGGCCCGCGAGTCTCCATCGTCATCGCGCCCTCGGCGATGCCGGAGAGCCCGCCGATGCCCGAGCCCACCAGGACGCCGGTGCGGAACTGCTGTTCCTCGGTATCCGCCGTGTAGCCCGCGTCACGCAGCGCCTGCTTGGCGGCCGCCAGGCCGTAGACGATGAACTCGTCGACGCGCCGCTGTTCCTTCGGCTCGACCCATTCGTCGGGATCGAAGCCGTCCGGACGGTCGTCGCTCTTCGGCTTGACCTCGCAGCCATAGTTGGTCGCCAGGTCGGATGTCTCGAACTTGGCGATCGTGGCGGAGCCCGATTCACCCTTCAGCAGGCGGGACCACGTTTCCTCCACTCCGCAGGCCAGAGGCGTGACCGCCCCCAGCCCCGTAACGACTACTCGACGCATATCGGGTTCCGAAACCTCTTCTCGCTCAGGTGTTCGCGGAGATGTAGTCGATCGCGTCCTTGACGGTCTGGATGTTCTCGGCGGCGTCGTCCGGGATCTCGATGCCGAATTCTTCCTCGAACGCCATCACCAGCTCGACGGTGTCCAGGCTGTCGGCGCCGAGGTCGTCGATGAAGTGGGCCTGTTCCTTGACCTTGTCTTCTTCCACGCCGAGGTGCTCGACAACGATCTTCTTCACGCGGTCCGCGATGTCGCTCATGGTCCGTTCCCTTTGCTCTTACGGTTCGGTTTGTCTCTGTTGAAGGTCCCCGGTACGCCGGGCGTTCGAGCCCGTCCTGCGCACGTACTGAAGGCTGTTCCGTGCCGAAATCCGGCGGCTCTTAACACACTTTCCAGAACAGGGGAAGCGCACCGCAGGCCGTCGAATCACCGGTAATTCCCATCATATCATCGCCATTCCGCCATTGATGTGCAGCGTCTGACCGGTGACGTAGGCGGCCTCGTCGGAGGCCAGATAGATCACGCCCGCGGCGATGTCGGCGCCCGTACCCATGCGGCCGGCCGGAATGGCTTCGTTCAGCTTCGCCTTCTGTTCGTCGGGCAGGTCGGCGGTCATCGCCGTCTCGATGAAGCCCGGCGCCAGGCAGTTCACGGTGATGCCGCGGCTGGCCACTTCCTGGGCCAGGGACTTGGACCAGCCGACGGTGCCTGCCTTGGCGGCGGCGTAGTTGGCCTGGCCCGGATTGCCGGTCTGGCCGACAATCGAGGTGATGGAGACGATACGGCCGTGGCGGCGCTTCATCATGCCCCGGAGCAGTGCCCTGGCGAGCTGGAAGCCGGCGTTGAGATTGACCCGGATCACCGCGTCCCAGTCCTCGTCCTTGAGGCGCATCGCCAGGTTGTCACGGGTGATGCCGGCGTTGTTGACCAGGATGTCGACCTGGCCCATCGCCGCCTCGGCAGCCTTGGCCAGCTCCGCGGGCGCACCGGCCTCGCCCAGATTGGCGGGCAGCACGTGCGCCCGGCCGCCCAGCGCGTCGGCGACTTCCTTCAGCACCGCTTCGCGGGTGCCGTGCAGGCCCACGGTGGCGCCGGCCCCGTGCAGCGCCTCGGCGACCGCGCGGCCGATGCCGCCGGAGGCGCCGGTAACCAGGGCGGTCTTGCCAGTCAGATCGAACATGCGGGTCCCCTTGCCTTGCCGTGGGTCAGAGCGAGCCGACGAGCCGCTCGATATCCTCGGGCGTGTTGACGGCGCTGGCCTGGACGTCGCGGTCGATGCGCCGGGTCATGGTGGCCAGCACCTTGCCCGCGCCGATTTCCAGCAGTTCGTCCACGCCCTGTTCCTTCATGTAGAGCACCGATTCGCGCCAGCGCACCATGGCAGTGACCTGCTGTACCAGCAGGGCGCGGATGCGTTCGGGCTCGCTGACCGGCCCGGCGGTGACGTTCGCCACCAGCGGTACGGCCGGCGCGGCGATCGCGACCTCGGCCAGCGCCGTCTCCATCTCCTCGGCCGCGGGCCGCATCATGGCGCAGTGGAATGGCGCGGAGACGTTCAGGCGCATGGATTTCTTCGCACCCCGGCCTCTGGCGATCTCGACCGCGCGGTCGATCGCCGAGGTCGAGCCGGATATCACCACCTGGCCGCTGGCATTGTCGTTGGCGGGGCTGCAGACCTCGCCCTGCGCGGCTTCCTCGGCGACCGCGGCGGCGTCCTCCAGGCTGAGCCCCAGCAGCGCCGCCATGGCGCCCTCGCCGACGGGAACGGCGCGCTGCATGGCCAGGCCGCGGCGCTTCAGCAGCCGCGCGGCGTCGGGCAGTTCCAGCGCGCCGGCCGCGGCCAGCGCCGAATACTCGCCCAGCGAATGTCCGGCGACGAACTTCGCCGCCTTCGCGATGTCCAGTCCGGCTTCCGCCTCCAGCACCCGCATGACCGCCATCGACACGGCCATCAGCGCCGGCTGGGCGTTCTCGGTCAGGACCAGTTCCTGCTCGGGACCTTCCTGCATCAGGCGGAAGAGATGTTGGCCCAGGGCCTCGTCGACTTCCTCGAAGACCTCACGCGCGGGCCGGAACGCGTTCGCGAGTTCGCCGCCCATGCCCACCGCCTGAGAGCCCTGTCCCGGAAAGACAAACGCCCGCGCCATTTCCATCCCCAGTATCGTTCGCGTCTTGTTGTTCCGGCCCCCTTGCGGAGGCTGTTCCCACATATGACAGGGGATCGCGCGCGCGCAACCGTATAATGGGCCGTGACGGGCGCGCGGCGGCGGCGTTCGCGCTTGACAGGCGCGGCCGGACGAACCTATATCCCGCGCCTCGGTAGGGGCGATTAGCTCAGCTGGTAGAGCACTGTGTTCACATCGCAGGGGTCACTGGTTCAAGTCCAGTATCGCCCACCACCCCGTCTTCCGCGAACCCACCACCACACCGCGACCCGGCGGAGACCCGCGGTTTGCCCGGCTTTGCTGGGCTCGCGGCGCTGAAGAGCGTCCCGGGAGACGTCAAACGAGAGACGATTCCCCGCCAAATGCGCCCGCGTCTCTTCGGGCCGATTTCGGGGTCCAAACCATCAGATAGGGTTGAGCGATAAGGCGGTCAGGCCGGGAAGCCAAGCACCTTGCGTTGCGCCTGCCATTCGAGCGGCAGTTCGTTCATCCGCTTGAGTTGCTTCGCCGTCAGACCCACTGGCTGACGCCCATCGAGGATAGCCTCAATGATGTCGGGTGCGAGACAGGCGAGGTTGAGCGCCCTGCTGACGTCACTGCTATCGAGCCGTTCGCGCCTGGCAAGCTCCCGAAGTGAAGCGACCTCGCCTTCCGCCAGCATCCGGTTCCAGCGATGCGCGTCAGCGATGAGGCGGATGAGGTTTGCGTCGGGCCCACCGACTTCCTGTTCGCCGCCTGTCAGGATGATGCGGCTGCCTGTCCCTCTGCGTGAAAGCTTCACCGGCAGTTCCACGGCCAGAGTTGCATCGTCATTCTCCTCCTCGGCGAGAATCTGTTGGCCGCGGGTTACCTCCCCGGTGTCAATCGCGGAGGGCCGGAGGTGTACCATGATGGAGTTCTCTCTGAGTTCGGCGCGTTGGAGGAGGGCGGCGAGCATCCTCAATCGCGTATCGCGGTCGGCGCCGGTCAGGACATCGGCGGTGGCGTTGGCCGCATCGAGTGTTCGGGTCACTTCGTTGCTGTCGTCATCTTCATGCACCAGCAGGCCCATCACCCGCAGCGGGTCGCGCAGCAACGCCACCAGCTGGTCGACGA